>CAYXZN010000123.1:0-6662 GCA_964469325.1 uncultured Steroidobacteraceae bacterium | reverse complement strand
TCGCCGACGTGCCCCTCTGGCTGCTGCTGCTGGCCGGCGGCACCGCGCTGGTCGCGCTCGCCGTCACGCTCCGATTCGTCGTCGCGCCGCGGGCGGGCTGAGGGCTCAGCCGAGGCGGTTGATGGCGACGGCCGCGATGAGGAGCAGGACCATCACCGCCCCCATCACCACCGCCGCCCAGACCGAGTCGCGGAACGTGCCCCGCTCGGTGGTGGCCATCACCGGACGCCGGTAGACGCCGGCCATCGGCCGGCCTTCGGCCGCGGGTTCGCGCGCCGCGGGCCCACGCATCGAGCGGGTGCGCGGGGCGGCCCGGGTCTCGTCCGCGCTGGCGCGCCAGCTGGCCCAGCTGCGGGTGGTCGACGGGGACGTGGCGCGGATCGTGGTCCGCGAGGCGGTCCAATGGCCCGCGGCGGGAAGCCCGGCCCCGGGGTGCTCCCGGTCGTAGGCGGAGCGCCGCGCCGGCTCGGACAGGATGTGCCACGCCTCGTTGATGCGCCGCATGCGGTCCGCGTCGCCATCCGCTCCGCGGTCGGGATGGAAGCGCTTGGCGAGTCGCCGGTGCGCCCGCGCCACCTGGAGGGGGCTGGCGTCGCGCGGCACCCCCAGGACCGCGTACGGGTCGACCGGCCGATGACCGAGCATGGGCGGATTCTAGGCTGCACGCCGCGGGCCTGCCGGGCCCGGGCGCGGGACCGGATGGCGGCCACTCCATCGGTCTAGACTCAGGTGGAAATGGCCGAGCGCCGTCCCCTCCTGATGCTCATCGACGGACCGAGCCTGGTCTACCGCGGTTACTTCGCGCTGCCGCCGTTGACCATGGCCGACGGGACGCTGGTCAACGCCGCCTTCGGCTTCCTCCAGATCGTGCTGCGCGGCATGCAGGACGTGAAGCCCGACTACGCCATCGTCAGCTTCGACGTGGGGCGGCCGCAGTTCCGGTTCGACGCCTACCCCGAGTACAAGGCCGGGCGGCCCTCGATGCCCGACGACCTGCGCTCACAGTTCCCGATCGTGCGCGAGATCTGCCAGGCGATGGGGATCGCCATCCGCGAGCTGGAGGGCTACGAGGCCGACGACGTCATCGGCTCGCTGGCCAGGCAGGCCACCGCGGAGGGGATCGACACCATGATCGTGTCGGGCGACCTCGACGGGCTCCAGATCGTGGACGAGCACGTCCGGCTGCTCACCACCCGGATGGGCGTGGCGTCCACCGTCATCTACGACCCGGCGAGGGTGATGGACCGATACGGGCTGCGCCCGGACCAGATGCTCGACTACAAGGCGCTCAAGGGCGACACCTCGGACAACATCCCCGGCGTGCCGGGCGTGGGCGAGAAGACGGCCGTCCAGCTCCTCCAGCAGTTCGGGACGCTGGAGGGGATCTACGAGCGGATCGACGAGGTGAAGGGCAAGCTCCGCGAGCGGCTGCTCGAGCACCGCGAGTCGGCGTTCATGAGCCGCGAGGTGGGGCGGATCCTGATCGACCTGCCGGTGGAGCTGCGCCTGGAGGAGGCGCGCACCGGCCGCTACGACCGCCGGGCCGTGGCGCAGCGCTTCCGCGAGCTGGAGTTCCGGTCGCTCATCGACCGGCTGCCGCCGTCGTCGATCGCGCCGACCGGCTACGACTCGCCGGAGCAGACGAAGGGCGGCCTCCAGCTGTCGCTCGACCTGCTTCAGGGGGGCGCTGCGGGGCCGCCGGAGGCCGAGGCGGGGGAGGCGGGGGAGCCGCCGCGCGAGGTCCCGCCCGGACCGCACCCGGTCGACGACCCGGCCGGGGCGATCGAGCAGGTCGATCCCCGCATCCCGCGCAGCGCGGCCGACCTGGACGAGCTCGAGCGCTGGCTGCGGGGGCAGGGCGAGGCGGTGGGCATCGGCTGGAGCATCGGCGCCGGAAGGCCCCAGGAGCGGGCCGTCTTCGGGGTGGCGCTGGTGGGCGCCGATGGGAGCGGCTGGTACCTGCCCTGGTCCGAGAACGTCGGCGAGCGGCTGGCCGGGTGGTTCGACGGTTCGCGACCCCTTGTCGGGCACGACCTGAAGGCGCTGCTGGTGCCGATGGCGGCGCGGGAGGTGCAGCTGGCCGGGGTCTGCTTCGACACGCTCGTCGCGTCGTACATGCTCAACCCGGCGCTGCGCTCGCAGACGATCGACGACCTGGGGGCGAACCGCTTCGCGGCCACGCTGCCGGCGCAGGCGCTCAACCCCGAGACCGGGGCGGAGGAGCAGGTCGCAGCGCGTCGTGCGGCGGGGGAAGCCCTGACCGCCCTGCTGGCGCGCCCGGCGCTGGAGACGGAGCTGGCCGAGGCGCATCTCGACGCGCTGTTCCGCGAGGTGGAGATGCCGCTGCTGCCGGTGCTGGTGCGGATGGAGCTGGCAGGCGTGCTGATCGACCTGGGTGCGCTGGGGGCGATGAGCGCGGAGTTCGGCGGGCAGCTCGCCTCGCTGGAGGAGCGGATCCACGGGGCGGTGGGGCACCCGTTCAACATCGGCTCACCCAAGCAGCTCGAGCAGGTGCTGTTCACCGAGCTGGAGCTGCCGGCCACCAAGCGGACCCGGACCGGCTACTCGACGGATGCGTCCGTCCTGGAAGAGCTGCGCGACAAGCACGAGGTGGTGGGCCTGATCCTGGAGCACCGCCAGATCGCCAAGCTGAAGTCGACCTACGTGGACGCGCTGCCGGCCCTGATCGGCGCCGACGGGCGGCTGCACACCACCTACCAGCAGGCGGTCGCCGCCACCGGCCGCCTGTCGAGCACCGATCCGAACCTGCAGAACATCCCGATCCGCTCCGCCCTGGGACGGCGCATCCGGCGGGCGTTCGTGGCGCCGCCCGGTCGCCTGCTGCTGGCGGCCGACTACTCGCAGCAGGAGCTGCGGATCCTGGCGCACGTGTCGGGGGATCCGGCGCTCAAGGCGGATTTCGCGGCCCACCATGACATCCACGCCGCGGCCGCCGCGCGGGTGCTGGGCGTGCCGCCGGAGCAGGTCGACCGCCGGGTGCGGTCGATGGCAAAGATGGTCAACTACGGGATCGCCTACGGGATGAGCGACTTCGGCCTCGCGGATCGGCTGAAGATCCCGCGCGAGGAGGCGCAGCAGTTCATCAACGACTACTTCGGGGCGTACCCGGGGATCCGCCGCTACACCATCGAGATCCGCATGCTGGCCCGCGACCAGGGCTTCGTGTCCACGTTGCTCGGGCGGCGGCGCTACATTCCGGAGCTGACCGCGCGGAACTCCGCGCTGCGTGCCGCCGGGGAGCGGATGGCGATCAACATGCCGATCCAGGGGACCGCCGCGGACGGGATGAAGATCGCCATGGTCCGGCTTGATGCGGTGATGCGCGAGCGGGCGATGCGATCGCGCATGCTGCTCCAGGTGCACGACGAGCTGGTCTTCGAGACCGACGAGGAGGAGATGTCGGTGCTCGCGGCGCTCGCCAAGGAGGTCATGGAGGCGGCGCTGCCGCTGGACGTGCCGCTGGAGGTGGACCTGAAGGTCGGGGAGGACTGGGAGGAGATGGACCGGCTGGAGCCGGATCCGGAGCGCGCCGGCGCGTTCCGTCGGGTGCCGCGCTCCGCCGCCCAGGTCGCGGCCGAGGAGATCGAGGAGGCGCCGCTCCCCGTGGCGCCGGTCTAGGGGCGGAGGGACGGCAGCCCCCGGCGCCGGCCCAGCGCCAGCGCCCCCGGGGCCGGTGTAGCGGCCCCGCGGCCAGCGCCCCGGGAGCCGGTGTAGCGGCCGGGGCCCACGGCGCCGGTATTCGCAGCAGGAATGCAACGACGGCAGGAGGGGTCCTGCGCCGCCGGGATATTCGCCCGTTGAATGGGGTGACGGCTGCGGGGGCCGTCAACCGCGGTTGTATTCGCCGGACGAATAGCGCCTGAGTGGAACTGCCCTCAGCTGTCCAGGCCGAGCAGCCGGGCCGCGTTGTCGTGCAGCACGGCGCG
This sequence comes from uncultured Steroidobacteraceae bacterium, assembly GCA_964469325.1. GTDB lineage: Bacteria > Chloroflexota > Limnocylindria > QHBO01 > QHBO01 > CAYXZN01. The sequence continues at coordinate 2,715 of CAYXZN010000123.1, read as the reverse complement.
CTCCGCCTCGCCCAGCTCCAGCTCGCCGATCTCGTCCAGCAGCCGCCCCGGGTCGAGCATCGGGTAGTCGCTGCCCCACACGAAGCGGTCGCGCAGCCGGCCACGTGCCTCGCGCTTCACCTCGGCCGGCACGTACCGCGGGCGCCACCCCGACAGGTCGACCCAGACGTTCGTCTTGTGCAGCGCCGACGCGAGCACCTCGAGGTGCCACGGGTACCCGAAGTGGGCCATCACGATCGTCAGCCCGGGGTGGCGGGCGGCGACGGTGTCCATCGGCATCGGCCGGCCGTAGTCGTAGGCGATCCCGTGCCCACCCGGGCTCCCGGCGCCCAGCGCGGTCTGGCCCACGTGCACCACCACCGGCAGCCGATGCTCCTCGCACTTCTCCCACATCGGCCGGTACCGATCCTCGTCGGGGTAGAAGGCCTGCACCTGCGGGTGCAGCTTGAGCCCGCGCAGGCCGAGCTCGGTCACCGCCCGTTCCAGCTGGTCGACGTGATCGGGCTTGTGCGGGTCGACGCTGGCGAAGCCGATGAACTGCTCGGGGTGCGCGCGGCAGATCTCCGCCACCCGGTCGTTGGTGAGCGGCGGCAGCCCGGTCGCCGTCTCCGCGTCCCAGGCGAGCAGGACGCCGCGCAGGTTCCATTCCGCGTACTCCTCGGCCATCTGCTCGGCCGTTCGCACACGGACCTCGCTGCCGAAGTATCGGGCCGTGCTCTCGAGCATGGGGCCGATCGATCCCCGCAGCCACTCCTCGGTGGCGGCGTGCACGTGGAAGTCGATGGCGCGCGGGGCGGGCATGGGCGAATGATGCCGGACCGGCGGCGTACGGCGCGGCGCTGCGCCACACTACGGCGATGCCGGAGCTGCCGGAGGTCGAGACCGTGGCACGCGATCTGTCGCGCTGGGTGACGGGCGCCACGATCGTCGACGCCGATGTCCACTGGGAGCGCACCATCCGCCACCCGCAGCCCGCCGATCGGTTCGTGGCCGAGATCCGCGGCGCGCGCATCGAGCGGGTCGGCCGGCGGGCGAAGAGCGTCCTGCTCTTCATGGACGACGGGCGCGTGGTCAGCGTGGCGCTGCGCATGACCGGAGCGCTGATCGTGGCCGCGCCGGGAACGCCGCCCGACCCGTACGCGCGCGTCGTCCTCCACCTCGACGACGGCCGGCAGCTGCGCTTCCGCGACGTGCGGAAGTTCGGGCGGATCGGCCTGTGGGCGCCCGGCGGCCTGCGCAGGCGGTCGACGGCGGCGCCGCGGCAGGCCCGGCGGCAGGCCCGGCGGCCGTCGCCCGGGCGCGGCGTGGCGGACGGGACCGCGCCCTACCGGGTGGGGGACGTGTTCGGCCGGCATGGCCCGGAGCCGCTGGCCCGCTCGTTCAGCTCCGAGCGCCTGGCGGAGCGGCTGCGGGGACGGCGGGCGCGGCTCAAGACGCTGCTGCTCGACCAGTCCTTCATCGCCGGGGTCGGCAACATCTACGCCGACGAGGCGCTGTGGCGGGCCCGGCTGCACCCGCTGCGCGCCGCGGACACGCTGACCGACGACGAGGTCCGGCGCCTGCACCGGGCGATCCGATCGGTGCTGCGCCAGGGGATCAGCTGGCGCGGAGCCAGCTTCAGCGACTACGTGGGCGCCGACGGCGAGCCGGGCGAGAACGCCGAGCGGCTGAGCGTGTACCGCCGCACGGACCAGCCCTGCCTGCGCTGCGGGAGGCCGATCTCGAGGCTGGTGATCGGACAGCGCAGCACGCACTTCTGTCCGCGCTGCCAGCGGCTGCCGGAGGCGGGCGGGTGAAGGTGATCGGCCTGACCGGGAACATTGGCTGTGGCAAGAGCACGGTCGGGGGAATGCTGCGCCGGCTGGGCGCGGCGGTGATCGATGCCGACCGGATCGCGCGCGAGCTGCGCCAGGACGACTGGGAGGTGAGGACCGCCATCCAGCGCCGCTTCGGGACGATCGACGCGGGCCGGCTGGCGGAGCGCGTCTTCGACGACCCGGCCGGCCTGCGCGAGCTGGAGGCGATCCTCCACCCGCGGGTGCGGGACGCGGTGCGGGCGCGCCTGGCCGAGCTGGACGCGGCGGGGGCGCCGGTCGCCGCGGTCGAGGCGATCAAGCTCCTCGAGTCGCCGCTCCACGACCGCTGCGACGAGACCTGGGTGGTGCGCTGTGACGAGGCGGATGCCCTGCGTCGCCTGGCCGAGTCGCGCGGGATGAGCGAGGAGCAGGCGCGCGCACGCCTCGCCAACCAGTCGCCGCAGGAGGAGAAGATCGCGGCCGCGGACGTGGTGATCGACGGCTCGGCGCCGATGGACGAGACGCGCCGGCAGGTCGAGGCGGCCTACCGGCGCCTCGTCGGAGAGGGGCCGGGCTGAAGCTCCCCGGTACCACTGGGAGCGGTACGCCGCGGATCGGCGCCGGCGCCGAGGCCCGTACCGCGGCCTGTACCGACGGGAGTGGTACAACAGCGCCGGAACGCCCCCTCGCGCGGCGATGTACCACTGGCAGCGGTGCAGCGGGGCCCGAACGGGCCCTCGCGCGGCGATGTAGCACTGGCAGCGGTACGCCCCAGATCGCGCAGGCGGCGCTCAGCGCGTCGCGGACGACGGCCCCTCCTCCAGCTGCGGCCGCCTCGGGATCGGCCAGTCGAATTCGTCGATCAGCCGATCGAGGGTGGAGCCCTCGGTGACCGCGACCCGGTCGTCGACGTCGGGCC
>CAYXZN010000122.1:0-6723 GCA_964469325.1 uncultured Steroidobacteraceae bacterium | reverse complement strand
CGTGGCCGGCAACTTCATGAGCCGCCGCGGAGTGGACATCGCCAGCTTCACCGTCCACCCTGCCGGCATCCCCCACGGCCCGCACCCCGGCACCGTGGAGGCGAGCATCGGCAAAGAGGGGACCGAGGAGCTGGCGGTGATGATTGATACCTTCCACCCGCTGCACCTGACCCGGCAGGCGCAGGAGCTGGAGGACGACCGCTACCCGTACTCGTGGATCCCGCCCCAGGACGCCGAGCAGGCCGCGAAGGAGCTCTCCGAGCGCGGGCCGGAGGCCTTCCCGGACTGATCGGGCAGGCGAAGTGCAGGAGGCGCCGACATGACCGATGCGATCGCGCTGCCGGTGAACGTGTACGAGAACGACCGCGAGCTGATGGTGGTGGCGCCGATGCCGGGCGTCGACCCGACCGACATCAGCGTGGAGGTGACCGATGACGGGAAGCTGACCCTGCGCGCACGGCAGCATGGGGAGGGGCAGGAGCGGATCGAGTACCTCCAGCGCGAGTGGGCCTACGGGCCGTACGAGCGCACCATCGAGCTGCCGCGTCCCGTCGACGCGCGTCGCGCCAACCTGTCGTTCGGGAACGGGGTGCTCGCCGTCACCCTGCCCAAGTCGAGCGCCACCGTGCCGGCCGCCCTGGCCCTGGAGCGCACCGGGCACACCCGGGGCGTGGCGATGGGCCACGCCGGTACCCGGGGCGGAGCGGCGGCCGACTGACACCTCGGTCGTGATCCTCTACTTCCTCCGTCACGGCGACGCCGGCTCGGCCAGAGGCGACGACGATGACGCGCGCGAGCTCACCGAGGCGGGCGCGGGGGCGCTCCGGAACGCCGGCGCGCTCTGGCGGCAGCTGAACCTGCGCCCCGACGTCGTCATCACCAGCCCCCTGGCGCGCGCCCGCGCCACGGCCGAGATCGCCCGCGCCGCGCTCGGGCTCGACGGCGCGGTGGTGGTCGACGAGCAGCTTCGGCCGGGCGCGGCCTGGCCCGCGCTGGCGCAGGCGATGAGCGCTCACCCGGATGCCCGGCGCGTCCTGTTCGTGGGCCACGAGCCGGACCTGTCGGCGGCGCTGGAGCTGCTGACCGGCGCCTCGTCGGTCCGGCTGCGCAAGGGCGGACTGGCGTGCGTGGAGTTCCCCGGCGTGCCCGAGCCGGCGTCGGGCGAGCTGGCCTGGCTGCTCGATCCCGACCTTTACGCCACGGATCGGGTGTAGCCTGACAGGCCGATGGCCACCCTCCAGCTCCACACCCTGGTCCTGTGCGACTACGCGCTCACCGCGCAGGACGGGAAGGTCAGCGCCATCGGCATCTTCAGCCAGGTCAACGTCGCCAAGCTGCCGGCCGTCCACCCACGCCTGTTCATCGTGGCCATGATGGAGGCGGAGGCGGGCTCTCACTCAGTCACCATCCAGGTCGTCGGGCCGTCGGGAGGCCAGCTGCTCCAGCGTCCGCCGCAGCTCCAGATGAACGTGCCCGACGGGGCCAAGTCGGCGAACGTGGTGGCCGACCTGAAGGGGCTGAAGATCGAGGAGCTGGGCCGTCACGAGGTCCAGCTGCGCACCGACCAGCGGTTGCTGGGGGCGGCGCACTTCACCGTCAACCTGGTCTGGCGCCAGCAGAAGGCCGCCAGCGTCTGACTCGCGCCGCTACTCGGTAATGTCAGTTCCCATGGCGTGGTAGCCGCCGTCGACGTGGATCATCTCGCCCGACGTCATCAGCGACCAGTCGCTCATCAGGAGGCAGACCATCCGGCCCACCGGCGTCGCGTCGGTCATCGACCAGCCCAGCGGGGCGCGGCTCAGCCAGCGGTTTGCGATCTGGTCGAAACCGGGGATGTTCTTGCCGGCCATGGTGCGGATCGGCCCGGCTGAGACGGCATTGACGCGGATCCCCATCGGCCCCAGGTCCCGCGCGAGGTAGCGGGTGATGGCCTCAAGGCCGGCCTTGGCGACTCCCATCCAGTCGTAAATCGGCCAGGCGTAGCGGCCGTCGAAGGTGAGCGTCACCACCGACGCCCCGCCATCGGCGCCCGCCACCTTGAGCGGCTCGAGCAGGCCAACCGCCAGCTCCTTGAGGGAGAACGCGGAGGTCTGGAACCCAGTGGCCACGCTCTCCCAGGAGGTGTTGACGAAGTTCCCACCCAGGCCGTCGGTGGGCATGAAGCCGATGGAGTGGAGCACGCCGTCCACCCGGCCCCATCGGCGCATCAGCTCCTCCGAGACCGCGGCGATGTCGTCAGGGCTGTTGGCGTCCAGCTCGAGCACGTCCGGCGTGCTCGGCAGCTTCCTCGCCACCCGCTCGGTCAGGCTGCGCGCCCGGCCGAAGCTGGTGAGCACGACCTCGGCGCCCGCCTCCTGGGCGACCCGGGCGGCGGCGAAGCCCATGCTGTCGTCGGTCAGGACGCCGGTGATGAGCAGCTTCTTGCCTTCGAGCAGCATGGGTCGGATTCTACCCGCCCGGCCCCGTCGCCAGACGGACCGGACATGGGTCTACCCTTTGAGCACCGATGATGCTGCACCTGTACGACTACGAGGTCCCGGTGGCCGATCCCGGCGCCGGCGTTCCGGCACTGCCCGACGTGCTGAGCGAGCTGGGGCCGCTCGAGCGCCGCCTCCTGCTGGGCGGGACGTTCAAGCCCGAGCGGATGCCCGGGACGATGGAGCGACTGACCACCCTGGTCGAGGACGTCGACGTCAGCTTCCGGGACCTGCTGGCGCTGCTCGACAACCAGGCGCGGCCGCGGCGCTTCGTCGCCGTCGACGAGGCCAGGGAGCTGCTCGACCGCTACCTGCCGGCCTCGGCCATCGTCGGAACCCACGACTGGGACGTGGCCCGCCTCCACGAGCCGTATGGCGACGGCACCTACCACGGCAAGCTGCTGAAGCGGACCCGCAAGCAGCTCCGCTCGGTCAGCGACCGCCAGGCGCTGCTGACCCCGTTCCTCTACCGGCGCACCTGGTGGAACGCCGATCAGTCGCGCGACGCGTAGGCGGGCGAGGCCCTCTCCCGCTCCCCGACCTCGTCGGCCCCCTCGCCGGGCGCCTCCCGGTGCTCGCGCCGCTCGTCGGCCAGCCGAACCGCTCGCTCGGCCTGCAGCCGCATCCGATACAGCATGTTCCACTCGTCGAGGCGCACCTCGGCGCGGTCGATCTCGCCCTGGAGGCCCTCCAGGTCGGCGATCACCCGCGCGGCATCCCCGTCGGCGCCGCGGTACAGGCCCCGGATCCGGCGCTCGAGCTGCTGCGCCGACTCGCTCCAGGTCAGCGACGTCGACGTGAAGGCCAGCTCCCGCGACAGCGCCGCTCGCGCCTGGTGGGCCTCGACCGCCGGGCCGATGATCGACAGGTTGGTGGCGTGCAGGGTCACGTCGAGGTCGCCCACCAGCAGCCGGTCCGGCTCACCGCGCACCACCGTGCCGAGCAGGTGCCGGGCGGCGTAGCCGATGGTGCGCATCGGCCACGCCCGCGGTCCGGAGACCTGGCGACGGGTCACGCCGCCGTCGCGAAGCTCACCCAGCAGCTCGGCGAGCTGGTCGACCAGCTGCTCCCGATCGGCGGCGTCGACGATGAGGGGCAGCTGCAGCAGCGTCCGCCCCCGCCGCAGGCGAGCCACGGCCAGGACCGGCGTGATCACGAACATCAGCAGCACCGACACCCCCAGCGACGCCGCGATCGGGTAGCTGATCGGGAGCCGCCGCAGCCACCGACCGAGGGATGGGTCCTCCTCGAACAGCTCCGCCAGGCCCGTGACCAGCGGCGGGCCTGCCAGCGCCGCCGCGACCAGCGCTCCCAGCTGCCAGGGCTCGATCTGGACCGAATCGCTGCGCAGCACCCGCAGCCCCTCGCCGGCGAGGCCGATGGCCAGCGGGAGCATGGCCCCGACCACCAGCACGACCCAGCTTGCCGCGATCAGCGATACGATCGACAGGATCCGGCCGCGGTTGCCGGGCACCTGCCCGAAGAAGAGGGCGGTCGCCCAGCCGAGCGCGAACGACGCGGATCGGCCGAGCACCTGCCACGCCAGCAGCAGGACCACCGGGATGAACGGCACGCTCACCGGCCGGGCAAGCGGCGTGCCGCAGCATGCCGGTCGCGGCTCTCAGTCGAGGCGCAGCGGCTCCACCGTCATCGCCTCCGACACCCGCCCCTCCCACTCCTCGCGCGGCGCGTCGCAGTACAGCTCGATCTCGTTGCCGTCGGGATCCGCCGTGTACAGGGATCGGCTCACCCCGTGATCGGCCGCCCCCTTCAACAGCCCGCGCTCCGAGAGCAGGCGGTGAGCCTCCTTGATCGCGTCCCAGTCGCGGAGCTGGACGGCCACGTGGTACAGGCCGACCGCGCTCGGCAGGGGGCTGGGCGCCTGGTCGCCGACGCGCAGCAGGGCCAGGTCATGGTGGTTCTCCCCGGTGGCGGTGAGGAAGATCATGACGTTGGACATCTCGCCCGACACCCGGAAGCCGAGCAGGTCGCGGTAGAAGGCGAGGCTCCGGTCGAGGTCCCGGACCTTCAGCACCACGTGGCCGACACGAAGCGGCTCCAGCATGGGACGGATGCTACTCCAGCCGCCGCTCGCCCCCGTCCGGGTCGACTGGATCGGGGTGCTACGGAAGCCCGAGCTTGATCCGGCAGGCCGGCCAGGGCTGGAAGCCGCGCACGGCGTGCAGTCGCTCGGCGACGATGATCTGCTCCTCCCGGGTGGCCTGGTGCGGGTAGGCGGCGAACTCCCCGCCGCCGTACGCCTGCCAGGTCGAGAGGTTGAACTGCAGACCGCCGTAGTAGCCATTGCCGGTGTTGATCGACCAGTTGCCGCCCGACTCGCACTGCGCCAGCCGATCCCACACGCTGCCGTCCACCGTGGTGGAGACGACCGGCCGCGGCGTGGGGCGCGGCGTCGGAACGGCGCGAACCTGGGGGGTCAGCTGGATCGACGGCGGAGTGGGTGGAGCGGTCGGCGTGAGTGACTCGGCGTTGACCGAGATGCTGGTCGGCAGGCCGCGGATGAGCCCGTCACGGCCGCTCAGCTGCCCTCGTTCAACGCCCGCGGGGGGAGGGGCGGCTGAGTCGACCAGGCTGGCGACCCGGCTCTCGCCGAGCGGCTCCGCCGAGTACGCGCGCAGCGGCACCGTGATGGCGATGAAGGCTGCGGCGAGAAGGGTGAGGACGGCGATGCGGGGTGCGCGCTCCGGCAATCAGGGCTCCTGCGGAGAATTCCACCCGCGCCGCCGCAGGCTCGACTTGGCGGCGCTCGTGCGGCAACCTACCATCCCTGCCCGCGACGTGTCGAGCGGGCGAGCGGCGGTCGGCCGGACGGCCGGACGGCCGAGACGAGTCCCTGACCAGGGGCCTAGAGGTGAACGGTGACGGTCACGACCCCCGCGGAGCGGGGTCGGTCGGTTACTGCCGCCCAGGCCTCGGGCGACAGGTCCGCCACCCGCTGGCTGGCGGTGCCCCAGTAGCAGTTGCAGTAGTCGACCACCGGCAGGCGCACGCAGCGGTCACCGCAGACGGTCACGTAGCGGCTGGCCGGCGGGGGGTCGTAGCGGCCGCCGAGCGCGCCGGGCAGGGCGACGACCGCCTGCCCGCGGTATCCCGCGGTGCAGCAGTACCACGTCGCCGTTCCGCGGACGACGGTCCCACTCGCCGGTGGCTGCACCACCGGCGGCTGGGGTCGTGGCGTGGGCGTGGGTCGGATGTGGATCTGCGCGCTGAGGCTGACGCTGCCCGGGCTCGGCAGGGGCGTGGGACCCAGCAGTGACTCGAGCGTGACCTGCCGCGACGGGGCGGCCTGCTGGGCGGAGTCGTGCTCACCAGGCGTCTGCACCCGGGCCGACAGGTTGCCCCGCGCGACGGTTGCAGCGGGCGGCTCGACGGCCTCGATCAGGTGGGCGATCGGTGCCGGAGACGGCTCATGCGAGCTGGCCTGCAGGGGGACGGCCAGTGCGATGAACGCCGCGGCGGCGAAGACGAAGACGGCGATACGCCGTGCCTGATCGGGCAATAGACCTCCCTGGGACAGGGCCTCGCGGGCGGCGCTGAGGAGCGCCGCCGGAAGGCCCAACCTAGCATCCGGCATAGAACTTGTCGACCCTTACGCGGGTGGCCCCTTCGGTCCTCAATCGAGGCGCCCTGGGGCCGATCAGCAGGAGGGTTCAGGGCCTATGCCGACCGATGATTTCGGACGCACCTCCCCCGCCGGCGTGCAGCGCGGTCCGCGCCTGCGACGAGGTCGCCAGGGCCAGACGGAGGACCAGCGGCTCCTCGAACGCGCGACCCCGCCCGCCTTCCTCGACAGCGACACCTGGCGCTCCCTGCGCATCCTTGGCGAGTTCGTGGAGGGGTTCGACGCGCTGGCCGGGGTTGGCCCCGCCATCAGCTTCTTCGGCTCTGCCCGCTCCGGCGAGGACTCCCCGGAGTACCGCGCAGCGCGAGAGCTCGCGGCGCGCCTGGTGGGCGAAGGGTTCGCCGTCATCACCGGCGGCGGCCCGGGCGTGATGGAGGCCGCCAACCGCGGCGCCCGCGAGGCGGGCGGGCAGTCGATCGGCTGCAACATCGAGCTGCCCTTCGAGCAGGGCGTCAACCATTACGTGGACCTGGACGTCGAGTTCCGATACTTCTTCGTGCGCAAGGTCATGTTCGTGAAGTACGCGCAGGGCTTCGTCATCTTCCCTGGCGCATTCCGAACGCTCGACGAGCTGTTCGAGGCGCTGACCCTCATCCACACCGG
>CAYXZN010000121.1:0-6734 GCA_964469325.1 uncultured Steroidobacteraceae bacterium | reverse complement strand
GGGCCGCGGTCAGCTTCGTGCCGGCGCTGGTGACCAGGAGCGAGCAGGCGACCGGAACCCTGGCGATGCTCGTCTTCCCGGTCGTCTTCATGTCCACCGCCTTCGTGCCAATCGAGCTCATGCCCGAGTGGATGCAGCTCGTCAACGCCTGGAACCCAATCAGCTACTTCATTGAGGCCATCCGTGCGCTGATGACGATCGGCTACGCCTGGGATGCGATCGGTCGCGCGCTGCTTGGCCTGGCGATCCTGGGCGTGCCACTCCAGGCGGCCACGCTTTGGGCCTTCCATCGGCTGGCGCGGTAGGCCATCGCGCTACCTCGGCTTGTTCTGCCGGCCACGTTCACTTCGCCACGGAGCGCGACGAGCGCTCAAGCCTGCGGAGCGGCCGCACCATTCGGAACTGTCTCGTCGCTCGTGGTCCTCTGCGCGCGGAGATCGCGCAGGAACTCGTCGGGCGGTATGTAGAAAGGGTTCTCCTGGAGGAGGCCGCCGACGATCGCCATCGGGTGCGTACGCAGGATGTCGAAGGCAACGCCCGCGCTGAAGCGCTCGATGTCGTAGGTGCACAGGACCGGGTCCGCGTAGCGCGGCAGGATGTAGTTCAGCCTGGACTCATACTCGACGATGTCCTCCACGCCAGGCAGGTTCAGCAGTCCCCACTCCATGTGCGCCACCAGGCGAGTGAGCGGGTATCCACGTCGCCGGCCGTCGGTCAGGACCTCCTCGATCAGGGAGAGCATGGCGTTTTTGTCGAAGCGACCGCCGCGGAGGTACGCCTCCTCCCATCCGCGGACTTCCAGCTGGCCCGAATCAAGCGCACTCTCGACGTCGACACCGTGGCGAGCCAACCGCTCGAGATGCTCATCACGTCCGCTGGCGTCGATGATATGGAACGCGCGGTCGCCGCTCTGGAGGCCCTCGACGATGTACGGCATCAACAGCCGGTACCGCTCCTCAGGACCGTTGAAGAAGCCGCACACGTGTCGCTGCGTGGTTAGCTCGGCTCCGGCGAGGCGGATCCGAGGTGCAGCCGAAATCCTTTCGACGGACATTACGTCACTCCTTTCTGCGCGATCGACGTTGGCCGCCCGGTGGTCGGCCCACCGTGGGCGTCGATGGGCGGAGCAAACACTTCCTCGAGGGTTGCAAGACTCACCGGCTTGGTAAGGTGCAGGTCGAACCCAGCCTCCCTGGATCGGAGCTTATCGTCGTCCTGGCCGTACCCGGTGACGGCGATGAGCCGGACCCCGGAGGTGCGAGAATCCGAGCGGAGCTCGCGCGCAAGCGCCAGACCATCGATCGGCGCTGGCAGGCCGATATCGCAGAGCAGGACGTCCGGACGATCCTCGCGCGCTGCTTCGAGCGCCTCGATCCCGGTCGCGGCGACCCGCACCTCGTGTCCCAGCGACTCCAGAAGGAGCCGCAGGCTCTCCGCCACGTCAGGGTTGTCCTCGACCAGTATGACCTGCTGGGATGACCGCGCAGCCACGGAACGCTCCCCCTCCGGCTGCTCGTCGCCGGGCGCCGCCGCGACCGGCAGACGGATCTCGAACGTCGCGCCATGACCGGGGCCAGCGCTCGATGCCGCGATATCGCCGCCGTGAAGTCGAGCAAGGCCGCGCGCGAGCGAAAGTCCGAGGCCCAAGCCGGCGGCTTCGTGCCGCGCGCGTCGCGGCGCCTGCGCGAACGGCTCGAACACGCGCTCGATCTCCTCGGCGGCCAACCCGGTCCCGGAGTCGGTGATCTGGATCGTCACCTCGCCCGGCTGCTCGGCCTGCAGGCCGACCTCGACCCACCCTCCCGGGTTCGTGAACTTGCCGGCATTGACGAGCAGGTTGTCGATGATCTGCGCCAGCCTGGTGGCGTCACCTTCGACCCAGACCGGAGTCGGGGAGAGGTTCCGTCGTAGCTCGATGCGGCGATCGAGAAACGTCTCCGCGCGGTCGTCGACCGCATTGCGGGCCAGCTCGACGAGGTCGAGACGCGACGTTCGAAGCGTGATGGCCCCACGAGCGATGCGCGACACGTCGAGCAAGTTGTCCATCATCCTGCTCATGTGCTCCGCCTGACGGCGGATCATCTGGACCGCGCGTTCGTGTGTCGGGGGATCCTTTGTGGTGCTGTCGAGCAGCTCGGCGCCGTTGAGGATCGGTCCCAGCGGGTTCCGGAGCTCGTGGCCCAGCCGCGCGATGAAGTCGTTCTTTTCCTCGTCGGCGCGCCGGAGATCCGCCAGCAGCTGGGCCTGGCGCAGGCTGAGCATGGCGTGGTTCGTGATCGTCCGCAGCAGAAACGACTCGTGGTCCGATGGGAAGGTATCTCGGGTGGCTCCGGCGACGACGGTGGCGAGGAGATCGGCCGCGGGCACCTGCAGCCTCGCGAGGTGGACGATCATCTCTCCGTCCGGAGTGACGAACGCGGTCAGCTGGGGGATCGGCTGAGCGGACGCACCGACGCCCAGAGCGCGCCGGATCTCCTCGGCGCTGCCAAGTGAAGCGGGCCCGCCCTGCGCAACCTCTCGCGGCCCGGTGCGGACGTGCACCCAAACGACCTCCAGTCGTAGCGTCCGAAGCAGCGTGTCGACCAGGCTCTCGAGAATGAAATCGGGGTTCTTATCGACCCAGAGGGTGGGCAGCGCGGTGACCGCCGTGAGGTCGCGCAGGAGCTCGCGGAGGCGGCGAACCTCCTCCTCGAGGGAGCCGGTTCGAGCCGGAGACGTGTCTTCATCCAAAAACCGATCGAAGGCCATTCAGCTCCGACCTGCACGCGATGCTTCTCGGAGGCACTGCTCGGCTGGCAGGTAGAAGGGGTTCTCCTGGATCGACCGGCCCAGGATCACGACTGGGTGGGCGCAGGCGTGGTAGTGGCGGCCGAGCGGGGTGTCAGCGAGTGTGATGGTCGGCTGCAGCATGGACACCCTTGGGTCTCCGAGAAACAGGCGAAGCGTTGCCAGCACCACCTGCTCGAAAGGCGTGCCTCCGCTCGGGATACTACGAGGGCCGGTATTCCCCTGTCCAGCGGCAACGGCGCTCTCGTCAGCTCAGTCGCTGCAGCAGCCTGCGCTCGAGGGCGACGGCAGCCCTCAGCGACTTGTAGGCTGCGTCGTCGAAGAGGATCACGACCCGTTCGTTTTCGTGGCGCCGGCAGCACGCGGCGTGCCCGATACCCCTGCCCCACGCTCGGCACGCGAAGTGCTCTGAAGACCTCCTCCGGTGGACTTTGGGAGGGGTTAGCGATGGAGTGGTTCTGGATCGTCTTCGTGGGCGTGGTCGCCATCGACCTCGCCTTCGTGGCGTCGCGGATCGGAAGCAGCTCGGACGAGCCTGACCGGCGGTAGCGCCTCAGTTTGCCCGCAGACGCCCTACTGCCTCGAGCAGATCTCCGATATCGAACGGCTTGGCGAGGTAGCCGGCCGCGTCGATCTCACTGGCCCAACCCGCGGCGTTGGCGGCGGCGGTCATGACCAGGATCGGTACCTGCAGCCCTCGCTCACGCAGCGTCTTGGCGAAGCTCCAGCCGTCCATGACCGGCATCCGCATGTCGAGCAGGATGAGCCCGGGGCTCACGCGCTCCAGCAGGTCGAGCGCGGCCACGCCGTTCATCGCCGTTTCGACGGGATAGCCTTCGGTGGCCAGCACGTCGCTGACCGCTGACAGGATGCCCGGGTCGTCGTCGACGACCAGGATCGGTCGCTCAGCCACGGGCCGTCTCCAGCCTCTCCCCGGGCGCCTCGCCGGGCCTCTCGCCGCCTGCCGCGCTGGACCCAGCGCGCTGCGCCGCCTGATCGGCGTCCGACACGTCATCGGCCAGCGGCAGCCGAACGCGGAAGGTCGTTCCGGCGCCGACCCGGCTGGTCGCGGAGATCGCGCCGCCGTGCGCCTCCGCGATGGCGCGGCAGATGAAGAGGCCCAGCCCCATTCCGGCGAATCGGCGGTCGTCGACGTTGGCGGCGCGGTGAAACCGTCCGAACAGCTGCGGAAGGTCGGCGGCCGGGATCCCGATCCCGTGGTCGCTCACCTCGAGCACGGCGTCCGATCCGTCACGTCGCACCCCGATTACCACCTCGCCGCCGTCAGGGCTGTACTTGACCGCGTTGCTGACCAGGTTCTCGATCAGCTGGCCGATGCGTCCCGGGTCGAAGCGTCCCACGAGCGGGCCATCGGCGTCGACTCGGCACGGGTGCCGCCGGGTGGCGTGTCGGGCGGCGACCTCCCGTGCGAGCACGACGAGGTCCACGCGCTCCAGCTCGGCGACCAGCTGTCCTCGCTCAGCGCGACCGGCGTCGAGCAGATCGTTGACCAGCGACCGCAGGCGATGGGCCTCAGCCACGATCTTCGAGACGCGAGAGCGCTCGCCGGTCGCCGGTCCGGAGCGCTGCTGCTCGCGCTCGAGCAGCTCGGCGTGTATCAGGACCGTGGTGAGCGGCGTTCGCAGGTCGTGCGCGGCCGCCGACAGAAAGTCCTCCTTGAGCCGGGCCGCCTCCTCGCGCGCCTTGACCGCCGCTGCTTCGTCGATCAGGGCGCGGCTCTCCAGGGTCACCGCGGCCTGGTCGGCCAGCAGCTTCACCAGCCGCAGGTCCTCGTCGACGAAGATCGGCTCCCGCGAGGCCCATACGGTGAGGACGCCCAGCCGTCGCTCGCCGGCGCTCACCGGGGCGGCCATCACCGCCCTGGCGTTCGCCTCCGCGTAGAGCTGGGCCTGCGCCGGGTCGTCCCGCACGGCGTCGGTGGAGAAGATGGCTCGCTGCTCGGCGTAGGCCCGCCCGCCGATGAACTCGCCGCTGCGGGTCTCGGCCCAGCCCCCCTCCTCGGTGGCCCAGCGCAGCACCCGCCGGTCGGGCTCCCAGACGCCGATGGCCGCGCCCTCGGCTCCCAGCGCTCGCGCGGCAGACGACTCGAGCTCGCGGATGATGGCCCGGGTGTTCGGGAGACGCGGGAGCACGGCCGCGCGGCCGAGGAAGGTGCGGAGCTCCGGCTCCTGCCATGCGCGGCGGAGGATCTGGGGCGGCGCGAAGCCCACGTAAAAGGCGATGCCCGAGATGAGCGCCAGCGCCTGGGTCACGACGGAGGTGACTGGCTGGACGACAGGCAGCGCGAGTGCCACGACCGCGATCACCAGCGCCGCTGCCACCAGCCCCATCCCCGCGGCCACGGCCTGCATTCGACGGCCGGTGACCCCGCTGGCCTGGCGGCCGCCGATCACGAACTGCACAGCCGAGTAGCCGCCCAGCGCCACGAAGTAACCGACCGCCAGCGCGGCGACCCACAGCGGACGCGGCTCCGGCGAGAAGGCGTCGACGGCGACGATGACCAGCAGCGAGGCCGGCGCGGCGAGCATCAGCCAGCGCGGCTGGCGCGCGAAGTCGTCCACCAGGCGCAGCAGGGCGTACGGCATCGCGGCGACGAGGCCGAGGCTCATCAGCTGCCGCCCGGGATCGGATGAAGGGATGCCGAGCAGGTCGAGCACGTCGCCGGCGATGAACAGGAAGGCGAAGAGGCCGAAGAACACGGCGGTGTCGATGCTCGCCCGTCGCGGACGCCGGACGGCGTGGACGGCCACCACTCCGAAGATGAGCAGGAAGATGGCCTGGGTGATCCAGGACAGGAAGTCCTCGACGCTCACAGGTCGTGCTCAGGTCGCGGCGGCGGGCACGTCGCGATCACGATCACCCCTCGCTGGCGAACTGGCCGCTGCTCTGAAGCGACCAGAAGGCAATGTCCTCCGACACCGTCCGAGAGTCTAGCCCCGCACGACCGAGCGGTGAATAGGCTGATGGGTGCCTATGCCGATCGATGTTCGCGCTGTCGGGCCGGATCCTGTCCCCGCACCGATGCCTCGGTCTCGCCGATCCGCCGCCGGCGGCGCAGGGCGAACCAGATTGCCCCCACCACCAGCGCGATGCCTGCCGCGATTGCTCCCATGCCGGCTCTGCCACTGCACGAGCGCTGCCTGCGAGGCTCTACGAGCCGCAGCTGGCGCGCAAGGACGGGATCTCCGACCGCTCAGCGAAGGATTGAGCCCCCCGAGCCTCCCGCCGGCCCACCGATCCGGCCGCGGGTACCCTCCCGGACCTCTCGCCGACGGAACAGGATCGCTCCCAGCAGCCCGGCGATGTAGCCCAGTACCACGAGGCCGGCGAGCATCACGAACAGGGCGATCAGCCGCCCGCCCAAGGTGACCGGCTCGAAGCTGGCGCCGACCGTCGTCAGCGTCGATGCCGACCACCACAGCGCGTCGGAGTACGAGCGGATCGGCGATGCAGCCGACTCGGACTCGAACAGGTAGATCCCGGCCGAGCTGAGCAGGATGACGGCGAGAGAGAGGCCGGTGGCGTAGCCCGCCCCGTTCCAGGCGAGGGATCGGCGCAGGCCGGTGGCGGTCCGGTTCAGGCCGGCCAGCAGGCGGACCATCGTCGCGGCGCGGAGCAGGCCCACCACGCGGACCATCCGGATCACGCGCAGGAACGGCACCGCCAGCGACAGAGCCGTCAGCCAGTGGCGGCGGACGTACATCAGTCGATCGGGGGCGATCGCGAGCCCCAGCGTGAAGTGGAGCGCGAACAGGCCCCAGATAGCCAGCTGGAGGACGTTGAGCACGGCGGGGATCTCGCGTCCCTGCGCGGTCAACACCAGGTCCAGCACCAGCGCACCGGCGAAGACGAAGGCGAGGTAGGTGGCGGGGGCGTCCAGGAGCCGCTCCAGCTCGGCCACCAGGCGGAAGCGCTGCCGTCGGGTC
>CAYXZN010000120.1:0-6774 GCA_964469325.1 uncultured Steroidobacteraceae bacterium | reverse complement strand
GCCAACCAGGTGTGCGCCACCATCTTCCCGACCGGCGCCATGAGCCAGACCCAGATCGGCCAGCAGGTGCTGGCCATCATCCGCGAGCACCCGGAGCTGTTCGAGGTCGGCAACCACACCATGCACCACTGCGACCTCGCCCGTGGCGGCCTCGGCTCCCCGACCACCGCGCCCTGCGCCACCGGCGGCGCCCCCAGCGCCGACTTCATCCGCGACCAGCTGACCGATGCTGCCGCCATCCTCAGGGCCGGGACCGGGCAGGACCCGACCCCTTACTGGCGGCCGCCGTACGGCTCGTACAACCAGGCGGTGCTGGATGCCGCCGCGTCGGTCGGCTACACGAAGACCTTCATGTGGGACATCGACACCGTCGATTGGAAGCCGATCAGCCAGGGCGGCCCGACCGCGGCGCAGATCGCCAGCAGGGTCGTCAACGGCGCGGTGCCCGGCTCGAACGTGCTGATGCACATCGGCGGGTACGAGACGCTCGACGCGCTGCGGATCATGGTCCCCGCCCTTCGCGACCGGGGCTTCACCCTGACCTCGCTGTCCGACCTGCTGAACTGAGCGGGGATCAGCCGCCGGTTTCGTCCATCCCTGCGCGCGGCTCGGCGGCCGCGGCCAGGGCCTCGGCAAAGAGCTCGACTGCGCGGTCGACGGCCGCTTCGTCGACGATCAGCGGCGGCGAGAAGCGGAGGGTGGACTCCCCGCACTCCAGCACCAGCAGGCCGCGCTCGAAGGCGGCCAGCTGCACCGCGTTGGCCTCCCCGTGGGAGCGGAGCTCGACGCCGAGCATCAGCCCGCTGCCGCGGACGTCCCGCACCCGGCCGCTCTCGCGGCCGACCCGCTCCAGCCCGGCCCGCAGCCGGCTCCCCATCTCGGCCGCGTTGGCCATCAGGCCGCCCTCGATCAGGTCGATGGTGGCGAGCGCCGCGGCGGCACACACCGGATTGCCCGCGAAGGTGCTGCCGTGGGCCCCCGGCTGCCAGGTCCACAGCTCGGGCCGGCCGATGAAGGCGCCGATGGGCATTCCCGACGCGATCCCCTTGGCGACGGTGACGACGTCCGGCTCCACGCCGGCGTGCTCGATCGCGAACCAGCGACCGGTGCGGCCCATCCCCGACTGGATCTCGTCGGCGACCAGCACGATCCCGTGCTCGTCGCAGATCTCTCGAAGGCCGCGCAGGAATGGGGTCGGGGCGGGGTAGTAGCCGCCCTCGCCCTGGATCGGCTCGATCACCATCGCCGCGACGTCCTTCGGGTCGATCAGGCGACCCAGGATGCCGCGACGCAGCTCCTCGAGCTCGGCGGTGCCGTCGCCGCTCTCGTCCCAGGCGCGCACCCGCGGGAACGGGGCGTGGTAGACGTTCGGAATCAGCGGCCCGAAGCCCGCCCGCTGCTTCACCTTGCTGTTGGTGAGCGCCAGCGCCCCCATCGTCCGGCCGTGGAAGGCGCCCTGGAAGGCGATGATGCCGGTCCGGCCGGTGTGGAAGCGAGCCAGCTTGATCGCCCCCTCCACCGCCTCGGTGCCCGAGTTGGTGAGGAACACGCGCGCCGACCCCTTCCAGGGAGCCATTGCCGCCAGCCGTTCGGACAGCTCGACGTAGCGTGGCTCGTAGAAGTCGGTGGCGGCGATGTGGATCAGCTCGCGGGCCTGCGCGGTGATCGCCTCGGTCACCCTTGGGTGGGCGTGGCCGGTGCTCGCCACCGCGATGCCGGCGGCGAAGTCGAGGAATCGGTTGCCGTCGACGTCCTCGACCACGTACCCGCGACCGCGGGCTGCGGCGAGCGGGTAGGCGCGGGTCAGGCTGGGGCTGGTCACCGCCGCGTCGCGCTCGATCAGCGCGCGGGCGCGTGGTCCGGGAAGGGGGGTCAGGATGCGAGGCGCGTCGAGGCTCGCGGACGCGCCGGCGTCGGCGTGCACGGTCACGGCGGACGGCTCCCACGTCAGGAACGGCGCGTCCTGCCCGCGCCCTTGGCTAGACGGCTCCATCGTACCGCGCCCGGCGTTGAGCCGCGAGTCCGCCGCGCGGGGGGTGCAGGATCAGTCGTCGTGGGCGCGCGGGAATGCCATCTCCACCGGGAAGAGCGGCGGCAGCTCCTCCTCGGTCGCCGGCGCCGGCTGCGGCGCCATGAACTCGTGCCACACCTCGGTGCCGGACCCTGGTTCGTCGTCGAGCTCCTTGATCGCCACGATGCCGTCGAAGCGGATGGTCCCCGGCCGCCCATCATCGGTCTCGAAGTCGTCCTCGTACTCGGGGGCGACCTCGACCGCGCGGCCGAGCGCGGTCTCCTCGTCCTCCCCGTCGACCAGGATGACCCGGTCCTCCACCACGTACGGGGTTGCCGGATCTCCGACCAGGTAGGCGTAGCGCAGCCGGATCGCGAACCAGCCGCTGCTCTCCACGATCACCTCCTCGACGTCCGCGTCGAGGCCGGCCGCCTCCCCGTTGCCCCCCGGCGACAGCCCGTTGCCCGGCCCTCGAGGGCGCAGGCTCACGCTCCCGCCTCGCCGATGACGGTCTGCGACTGCTCCCGCATGAACTGCTGCACGTAGTAGGGCCCGAGGCCGCTCTTGCCGGTCGAGCCCGAGCCCTTCCAGCCGCCGAAGGACTGCACGCCGGGCCACGCGCCGGTGGTGGCGCCCGCCCGGCGGTTGACGTACAGCACGCCCGCCTCGACGCCGTCGAGGAATCGGCGCACCTCTGCCGGGTCGCGGCTGAAGATGCCGGCGGTCAGCCCGTAGGGAACCGCGTTGGCCTCCGCCAGCGCCTGGTCGAGGGAGTCGACCTCGCCGATCACCAGCAGCGGCACGAACAGCTCCTCGCGGAACAGCCGGTGGTCGAGTGGCAGCCCGGTCACCACCGTCGGGCTCGGGAAGTGCCCACGCTCGGCACCGCCCTCGTCCAGCACCTCGCCGCCCGCCAGGATCTGGCCGCCGTCGCGCTTCGCCTCGTCGACCGCCCGCTCGAACTTCTCCAGCGCCCGGCGGTTGATCACCGGGCCCATCCAGTTCTCGCGCCGGGTGGGATCGCCCACCGCGATCTGCCGCGTCCGCTCGACCAGCCGCTCGGTGAACTCGCGCGCCACGGGACGCTCGACGTAGACGCGGCTGGCCGCACTGCACTTCTGGCCGTCGAAGCCGAAGGCGGAGCGGACCACCCCCTCGACCGCCTCGTCGAGGTCGGCCTGGCGGGTGACGACGGCGGGGTTCTTGCCGCCCATCTCGACGATGCAGGGGCGGGGGTACTCGCGGTCGAACCCGCGCTTGAGCGCCATGCCCACCTCGTAGCTGCCGGTGAACACCGCCCCGTCGATGCCGGAGTTGTCGGTCAGCTCCGCCCCGACGGTCTCGCCCGGCCCGGTGACGAGGTTCACCACGCCGGCCGGTACGCCGACCTCGCGCAGCACCTTCGCGAAGTGCCAGGCCAGCAGCGGGGCGTCGCTGGACGGCTTCATGACGACCGTGTTGCCGCCGATGAGCGCGCCCGCAGCGGGCCCGCCGGCGAGGGCCATCGGGAAGTTGAAGGGGCTGATGACCGCGAAGACGCCGTACGGCCGCAGCACGCTCCGGGTCCGCTCGGCGTCGGAGAGCGAGCCCATCGGGCGCTCGAAGCCGTCGTTGCGCTCCATCTCGTCGGAGTAGTAGCGGAGCAGGTCGGCGGTCTCCTCCACGTCGCCAAGCGCCTCGAGCCGGTTCTTGCCCACCTCCAGCGCCATCAGCGCGGCGTACTCGAACTGCCGCTCGCTGATCAGGTCGGCGGCGCGGCGCATCAGCTCGATCCGCTTCCGCCAGCCGAGATCGCGCCAGGCCGGGAACGCGGCGCGGGCGGCGGCGATCGCGTCGCGGACGTCCTGCCGGCTGCCGACCGGGAATCGGGCCACGACCATCTCCTGGTCGATCGGCGAACGATCGTCGAAGGTCTCGGACGCGGTCCGCTCCTCGTCGCCGATCAGCATCGGATAGCTGCTGCCGATCTGCCGCCGCGCCGCCTCCAGCGCGGACTCGAAGGCGCGGTGCAGCTCCTCGTTGTCGGCGGACAGGGTCGCGTAGGTGATCTTCATGCGCGGACTGGTGACGGCCATCGCTGCTGACAAGCCTCCTGATCAGGTCCGTCGCGGCGGGGCGAAGCGCGCGCTCGCTGGCGAGTGGGCACAGCCATTATCGCACCGCACTTTTCCATGCATGCCGAAAGCCAGGCTCCGGGGGGAGAAGAGCCTGGCTTTCGACGAACGGATGATATCCGCCGTCTTCCGCACGTGCAAGGGGAAAACTGCACGGAATCCGCGTTTGTGAGGCCCCGTCGGCGGAGGATTGCGTCAGGCTTCAGGGCGGCTGCGGTGGAAGAGCCCCAGCTTCAGCTCCAGCGACACTCCGCCGCGTCCCATCAGGAAGGCTCGTCCGCGGTCCCCGTACAGGGTCGCCAGCAGCCGGTGGGCCGTCTCCGGGTCCCGGAACTCGATGCGCGTGTGCACCACTTTCAGCCGGAACCCGTGGCGGAACCACCACCCGCTGCGCCGCTGGGTGGCGGCCACGGTGTGGGCGACCACCTCCGGCTCGAGCACCGCCGCCAGGTCGTCGCGCCCGTAATGGCCGATGGCGATCAGGGTGCCGCCGGGGCGCAGCAGCCGCAGCGCCTCGTCGACCGCCGGCAGCGAGGCGTCGTCGGCAGCCAGTGCCGCGTTGAGCACGATGTCGACCACCCCGCCGCGCAGCGGAACCGCCTCGGGCCGCCCCTCGACGAAGCGGATGTTCGGCTGGTGCAGCCCCGCCGAGCGGCGCCGGGCCTCGGCCAGCAGCTCGGGGTCCGACTCGACCCCGTACACCCGGCCCGTCCGGCGGGCGAGGATCACCGGCAGCTCGCCGATCCCGGTGGCGACGTCCGCCACGCGCCGCCCGGACAGCGGCACGATGCGGTCGATGGCGGCCACCAGGCGGCGCCCCGGGTCGACCGCCTCGGCCAGGCTGGCCAGCAGGCTCGGCTCGAGCGCCACGCCGGCGGGGATGAGGGCGCGCACAGACGTCACTCGACGTTGACGCGGATCTCGGCCGGCTGGCCGTCCTCGGTGGTGAGGATCGCCTCGCCGGCGAGGAGCTGGAGGTCGAAGGCTACCGGCCCGGCCGTGCGGCGGGTGACGTGGATGGTGATCGGGTCGATGGTCACGCCGGGCTCGAGCGGCCCCCAGCCGAGCGAGGTGGTCCCGGCGGGCTCGCCGCGCTCCCCGGGCCCCTCGACCCACTTCGTCCAGCGCACCACGAACAGGTCGCTGGGCCCCAGCGGGCGGGGGCTGATCGGCGACAGGAAGAGGTGGTCGCGCAGTTCGGTCGGCCAGCGCAGCACGATCTCGTCGATCAGGCTGTCCGCCAGTGAGGCGACGGTCAGGGTGATGCGCCCGCTCCCGTCGGCGGGCACCGAGACGTCGATGGTGAAGCGGATGCGGCGCTCGTCCTGCTCGTCCGGCAGCGCGAGCGAGAGGGGCGGCTCGGGCGTCGGCGACGGGGTGGCGGTGGGGGTGGCGTCGGGCCGAGGGGTGGCGGCGGGCGAGACGGACACGACCGGCGTCGGCGATGGGCTGACCGGGCTCGGGCTGGGCGAGGTGTCGGCGAGGCAGGCGCTGACCAGGACCACGGACCCGGCGAGGAGCGCCCGCCGCCGGCGGGGTGCGACAGGCATCTGCGGCATGGTAAGCGAGGCCCGCTCGGGCCGCGGGATCAGTCGGCGGGCCAGCCCTCAGGGATCCAGCTCGTCGAGCCGGCCCTCGTCTGAGCCGACCGCTCCCAGCTTGGGACGTGGGCGCTGGCCGATTCGAGGGCGGCCGAGACGAGGGCGGCGACAACCGCCACGACGATCGCGAGGGCGATCAGCGCCGCGGTTGCCAGCGGCGTGGTTCGCGGGCGCCCCTTGCCCGACCTCATGGGGCGGGTGACCGAGCGCCGCGGAGCAGCGCCCCCGATCGCGCTGGAATGCAGACCACCTCAGATCCTTCGATCCGGGGAGCGCTGCCCACTACCACCTGTGGATCCCAGCCCACCGCTGATCGAGGCAGGGATAGGCTGGCAGAGTTCGTCCCGGCGTTCACCGCCACCACCAGCTCGGCATCCTGGCCGCTTCGCACGTACGCGCACGCGCCTGCGGACTCGCCCAGACGCTGCAGCGGCGCCTCTCGGAGCGCCCGCTCGTCTTGCCTCATCCCGGTCAGGGTACGCATGAGGTCACGCAGTGTGTTGTTCCACGTCTCGGGTGCGTGCCACGGGAACGCGGCGCGGCACTCGGGGTCCATGGCCCCCACCATCCCGATCTCGTCGCCGTAGTACATGGACGGGGCGCCGGGCAGCGTCATGAGCAGCAGGAGCGCGAGCTCAACGGATCGGGTGTCCCCGCCGCACATGGTCAGCAGCCGGGGCGTGTCATGGCTGCCCAGCAGGTTCAGCTGTGCGGCCGAAACGGCCGGGTCGTACGCCCCCAGGAGCTCCTCGAGACGCTCGGCGAAGGCGCCTCCATCCAGGCGCCAGACCATCTTCGCCAGCTCGTGGTGCTGCTGCAGCACCTGCCAGTCGAGATGGTCGCCCGCCACGTAGCCGAGGATGGCCTCCGCGAGCGGGTAGTTCATCAACGCGTCGAACCGCTCCGCCGAGCACCAGTCGGGTCGCACGTGCCAGATCTCCCCCACCAGGTACGCCTCCGGGTTCGCCGATTTCACCCGTCGTCGGAACTCGGCCCAGAAGTCTGCGTCGTCGATCTCTTCGGGAACGTCGAGCCGCCACCCATCGGC
>CAYXZN010000119.1:0-6827 GCA_964469325.1 uncultured Steroidobacteraceae bacterium | reverse complement strand
CTCCGAGGCGCGAGGGAGCTTGTGGCCCTCGACATCCTCGTCCTCCGAGGCGCGAGGGAGCTTGTGGCCCTCGACATCCTCGTCGTCGGCCGCCCGCATCGAGAAGCGGTGGCCCTCGACGTCCTGGTCCTTGTCGTCGTACGCCATGGTTCCCATCCTTCCTTTCGGCTTTCTACGCGGCCGATCGGTCGATGCGGCCGGGGAGCTTGACCGGCAAGCCTGCTGCGAGGGTACCGCCGGCCCGCAATCGCGCCAAGGATGCAGTCGACACGCTGCGTGTCATCTTGGCGACAACCGACCTACTGCTCCTACAGCCTACCGCTCCGCGCGCTGCGCCAGCGCATCGATGTCGCGGATCAGCAGGTGGTCGCGGTCGATCTCGAGCTGGCCCTCGTCCACCAGCACCGACAGCAGCTTGTTCACGCTCTGCCTGGTGCCGCCGATCATGGCCGCCAGATCGGACTGCGTATACGGCCAGTCGAGAGAGATGGTGCCGCTGGCATCGGGCTCCTGGTCGCGGGCCATCCCCACCAGTCGTTTGGCCAGGCGCCCGGCGAGATCGAGGAAGTGGAGCTCCTCGACGTGACCGGTCAGGCGCCGCAGCTCGCCGGTCAGCCCCTTGAGCAGCGCGTCCCGCAGGTCCGGCTCGCGGCCCAGCAGGTCGAGGAACACGTCTCGGGGCAGGATCAGCGTCTCGGTCGGCTCGAGAGCGGTGGCCGTCGCCGAGTGGGGCTCGCCGTCGAGCAGCGCCAGCTCGCCAAAGAAGTCTCCGCGCCGCAGGGTGGCGATGATCGCCTCCTCGCCCTCCGGGGAGGGGAGGACGATCTTCGCTGCGCCGTGCACGATCACGTACAGCGCGTCGCCCGGATCGCCCTGGTGGAAGATCACCTCGTTGCGCCGGAAGCGACGCTGCCGCAGGCGACGCGCGACGCCGTACAGCGCGTCGCCGCTCACCTGGGCGAAGAGCCGGCACGAACGCAGGCTGTCGACCGCGAACGAGTGCTCGGCGAGCGTCATGTCACCCTCCCGTGAGTCCGGCGTGCCGCTCCACCACGGTACAGCGCCAGGAGGTTCAGGGAAACCCCCGGCCCACCGGCCACCAGCTCGAGGAAGTCCGGCCCGTCGAGCTCGAGCAGCCGCGCGTCGGTGACCGCCGTGACCGTGGCGGTGCGCGGCACGTTCGAGAGGAGGCCGATCTCACCGAAGACCTGGTTCTCCCCGAGCTCGCGCAACCGCCGCTTCCGGCCGCGGCTGTCGGCCCGATGCACGTCGAACCGCCCGTCCAGGATCAGGTAGAAGCGGTCGGCCGGCTCCCCCTGCCGCACCACCGCCGTGCCGGCCGTCACGCTGCGGCTCCGCGCTCGGCGGGCCGCCGCCTCCAGGCGTGCCGGGGGCAGGCCGGAGAAGAGCTCGTGGCGCAGGAGGCGCTGCTGGTCCTCGTCGAGCATCGGCGCCTGCGATGCACCGGCGCCGACGAGAAGCGCGCCCGCCACGGTGAGGACCACGGTAACGATGCCGGCGGCCGCCAGCACGGCGACGGTGCCGCCCACGCCGGCGAGGATCGGGACGGCGAAGGAGCCCGCCGCGTAGGCGGAGATCGAGACGGTCTCCATGATCCCCAGCGTCCGCCCGCGGATCGCATCCGGCACCAGGCGCTGGAAGAGGGTGGTGACCGTCACGTCCACCACCAGGCTGCCGGCGGAGGCGATGGCCATGGCCAGGAGTGCCGGCAGCAGGGCGTCCGCCTGCCCCAGGAACAGGACGCCCAGCCCCAGCACCACCCCTCCGCCGGCCATCGGCAGCGTCAGCCGCCGGTGCAGGACCAGGACGCCGGAGGCGACGGCGCCGATGAGCCCGCCGAGCCCGACCGCCGCGTTGAGGTAGCCGGTCGCGGCCTCGCCGGCGCGCAGCACGTCCACCGCGATCACCACCGTCAGGATGCTCACGCCGCCGAGGGTGAAGCTGGCGACCACGTTGATGAGGGTCATGCCGGCCAGGGGGCGCCCCATCTGCCGCAGCTGCGCCCGGAACGGCGCCTCGGCGGGGGCCGGCGGTGGCGCCTCCTCGTCCGGGGGCGGCGTGGGGTCGCGGCGCGCCTCGCGCGGGAGCGTCGCCAGCACGGCGGCGATGACCGCGAACGTGGCCGCGTTGAGGATGAAGGCCACCACCAGGCCGCCGGTCGCGATCAGCAGCCCGGCCACGGCGGGACCGATGATGAAGGCCAGGTTGTCCAGGCTGGCCCAGGCGCTGTTGGCCGGGCCCAGCTCCGACTCGTCGCGGGTCAACGACGGCAGGTAGGCGCCGATGGCGGGGCCGAAGAAGGCGGCGAAGGAGGTGCCGAGCAGCGTGGCGCCGATGATCAGGATCAGCGGACCGTCCAGCACCACCAGCAGGGCCAGCACCAGCATCACTCCGCCCCGGGCGATGTCGGTCACCAGCAGCACCAGCCGCCGATCGAAGCGGTCCGCCACCATGCCCGCCGGGACCGACAGCAGGACGTAGGGGAGCACCCGCACCGCCCCGACGATCCCCAGCACCGCCGGCGAGCTTTCCCGCTCGTAGACCACCACCAGCAGGGCGACCAGGAACAGCCAGTCGCCGATCGACGAGACGAACTCGCCGCTCAGGAGGCGAAGGAGGGGTCCGTTGTCGGCGAGGCGCCGGTATGGGGCGAGGATCCGCACGCCGGGCGAGTGTACGGGTCGCGCGTCCGGGCGGATGTCGGTTCCCCGACAGTCCGGCGGCGGCGACCCCGACGCGGATCATGGTCGGAGATCGACCCGATCAGGGTCGCGCATCTGCTGGAGCGACGAGGCGCGGGGCGGGACGATGTTGTCGGATCACAAACGAACCCGGCAGCACAGGAGACATTCAGATGTTCGACCAGAACGCATTCGAGGTTCGCGTGACCGAGCACCACCGCCGCGTCGCGGACGTCGAGAAGCACGCCTGGAAGGTGCAGCCCGAGCACGGCGAGTCCCGCACCCGGCTGAGCGAGCACGTCGTCACCTACGCTCGGCGTGCCAGCGCCCCCGCGGCCGCCGTCGGCGCCGTCGCCCTGGCCCTGTTCGCCCGCTGAGCGGCCCGTCCGGCCCCATCCCACATCCCCCGAACCGCCCGAGAGGAGCGCCGGAGACGGCGCTCCTCTCGGTGTCTGCCCGCGGGCAGCTAGGCGATCACCGGCTCGGCGAGCTCCACGAAGCGGCAGAGGGCGTTGGCGAGCCGCATCTGCTCCGGCGTACGCGCGCGGACGCGGATCAGCTCCGGAGAGCAGACCAGCACCGCCAGGCAGCGGGCCCGGGAGGTGGCCACGTTCAGGCGGTGGCGGCTGTACAGGAAGCTCATCCCGCGCGGGGCGTCCTCGGGCGACGAGGTGGTCATGGAGTAGAAGGCGACCGCGGCCTGCTGGCCCTGGAACTTGTCGACCGTCCCGACCCGGCCGCGGCCCGCCTCCGGCAGACGGCTCGCAATCTCGGCCACCTGCGCGTTGTAGGGCGCCACGATCAGGACGTCGTCCCAGCCGACGGGCCGTTCCTCGCCGGCGGCATCGATCCAGGTCGCTCCGCCGTCGACCAGCGAGCGTGCCAGCTCGGCCACCACCTCCGCCTCCCGCGGCGCCGCGTTCTCGTTCCCGATGTCGGCGACCCCCACCAGCCGCAGGCCGGTGCCGCCCATCGGTCCCATCGCGTTCACGCGCTGGGCGGCCAGCTCCGGTCGGGGACTCAGCCGCCCCTGGTAGAACGCCTCCGAGGTGAAGCGGCACAGGTCCGGGTGCAGGCGCCAGGTGTGGTCCAGGAAGAGGCCCAGGTCGTCGGGCATCACCGGCGCCCCGTCCAGGAGGTGCCCGAGAGCGGAGCGCTCCGAGCCGGGTGGGTGCGTGCCCTGCAGCGGCTGGTCCAGCTGGAGCGGGTCGCCGAGCAGGACCAGCGAGCGTGCTGCGGTCGACGACGCAACCGTGTTGGCGAGCGATAGCTGCCCGGCCTCGTCCACGAACAGCACGTCGAGACAGCCGTCCAGGTCCGAGCGCGACCAGAGCCAGCTGGTGCCGGCAACCACGTGCACGGCGGGGTCTCCGAGCGCATCCCGCACCTCGCCGTTGTGGTCGACCCGCGCGACGAACGGGTGGTCGCAGGCCCTGCCGTCCTCCGCCTTCTGCACCGCCCGGAACGGCACGCCGCTCGCCTCGGCCGCCAGGCACGCTTCGCGGAGCAGGTGGCTGATCACCTTGTGGCTGTTGGCGGTGATGCCGACGCGCCGACCGGCGCGCACCAGCTCGACGATCATTCGGCCCGCGGTGTAGGTCTTGCCCGCCCCCGGAGGCCCCTGCATTCCCAGCACCCCGCCGTCGAGCCGAGCCGCCAGGCGCCGGGCGGCATCCAGGACCGCCTCGCCGGGGTCGCGGAGCGGCTGCCCGGCAGGATGGACCGATGCGCCTCCCGTCCCGTCCGCCAGCCGCGGCCGGCGCCGCAGCAGCAGGTCCCGTGCGGCACGGTGGTCCGGCAGCGGGCTGTCGATGCCGTGCTGTGCGACCCACTCCCCGAGGTGCAGCAGCGCCTCCCGCAGGACGCCGGTGCCGACGATCTTGAACGGGACGATCGAGGTGGGATGCGGCAGCGGCTCGGCTCTCTTGCCCCGCTTCAGGTCGACGGTGCGGCTCGCGTCGTCGATGCCGGCCACGGTCGCGTAGCGCTCCTTCGTGGCGGGGTCGAACACCGAGTCCCCCTCGGCGACGTCGTGCTCCTGCTCGGGGAACGAGTAGCGCTGGACAATCGATCGGTCCACCTCGAACGGCGCACCCATCGGCTCCAGCCCGCCGATCGGCTCGCCGGCCTCGATCCGCTGCTCGTCGGTCAGGTCGTTCATCAGGTGGTAGTAGAGCCACCAGTTGGCCTTGTCCTCGCGCCGATGGAAGCTCAGCAGCTGGGCGAGGAGCCACGTGGCGTGCTGCTCGTCGCTGCGTTCGGTCCGGTCGGCCGGCACGCCGTCGGTGAGTCGCGCCGTCAGCTCCTCGACCTGGCGCAGGTAGTCGTTCAGCGTTGCGGGCGGCTCGGGGTCCCGGGGCTCCGGGCGTGGAACGGGGGCGCCGGCCTGTCGCTCCGCGTCGCTCCGCCGCTCCTCCAGCCACTCCCGCAGCCGCCAGTTCGAGACCACGTCGTCGCGGTTGTAGCCCTCGATCCGCGCCAGGTGGTCCGCCTCGGGACGCCGCCGCGCCGCGTCGCCCAGCTGGAGCCACTCCTCGAAGGCCACGATGCTGGAGCCAGCGTCGCGCAGGTCGACCTCGCGCGTCAGCCCGTACAGCGGCTCGAGCTTCTTGATCGAGTAGCTCTCCACCGAGGCGCGGAGCCCCTGCCGCACGGCCCGGTGCAGGTCGACGAAGACTCCGCCGCGCAGCAGGGCGTCGATCTCCTCCTCTCGCGTCGCGTGCCGCCCCATCAGCCGCTTGAGCGCGGTTGTCTCGTAGGGTGCGTAGTGGTAGACGTGCAGCGACCGGTCCGCCTGCCAGCGCGCCACCAGCAGGTCGACCAGCTGCTCGAAGGCCCGCTTCTCGCCCTCCAGGCTGAATTCGCCTCGCTCGTCACGGGACCAGATGGGCAGGAAGCGGGGGCTACCGTCCGTGCCCCGCTCGCCGGGGATGAGCACTCCGAACAGGTAGTCCAGGCCGTCGTCGAAGGCGTACGGGTCGCCCTCGATGTCGAAGAACAGGTCGTTGCGTGACGGCTCCGGCAGGGACGCCAGCCCCTTTCCGGGCTTCACGGCCAGCAGTTCGTGCAGGAGCCGCCCCTCCCGCTCGCCGCGGAGCTGGATCCGCGCCTGTTCCGCCACCCTTCCCAGCGCCGCGTCGCTCACCCCCTCGAGCCTGGGGCGCAGCGGCAGCTCGAGCTCCCCCAGCCGGTCGATGGTCGTCACCCCGTGCTCCACCAGCGCCCGGCGCTGATGGCCGCCGATCCCCGCCACCAGCGACAGGTGGCGCGTCTGGCGGCGCCGATCGGCGCAGTCGGCCCACCAGCGGCACACGTCGCAGTGCTCGACCGGGTCGGGAACCGCCGGCAGGGGGTAGGCCGGCTCCGGCGCCGGCAGCCCGCCGCTCCCCAGCACCGCCGTCTCGAAGCGCCCCTTCACCAGCCGGTAGTAGGCGGTGTAGTCCGCGACCCGGAACCGCTCCACCCGCCGCGCGCTTCCCCCCAGGGCAACCGCCATCTCCGCCGGCTCGATGCCCTGGACCGCCGTCAGCAGGTCGACGTAGGTGCACATCTGCAGCAGCGCCGATGCCTTGGCGTGCCGCGCCAGCTTGGTGTCGACCACCTCGTAGTGCCAGCCGCCGAACGCGCTGGGCCGGCTCGAGTCGTCGACGCGCAGCAGGAAGTCGGCGTGACCCCGCCAGCGCCCGTCGAAGAAGGTGGCCTGGTAGACGACGTCCGCCCCCGCCCGCATCGCCTCCAGCGTCCCGGCCGCCGATCGCCGGACCTGCTCGCCGCGGTCGGTCACCCACGCGTCATCCGGCTCGATCCGCACGGCCCGCCGCCCCGCCGCCTCCAGGTCGGCCAGGTAGCGCTGCTCGTGCTCGAACCCCCGTCGCCGGATCACCTCCAGCTCGGGGTCGATGCGCTCCGGCCGCGGCACCAGCCCGGCCAGCGCCGCACGGTCCAGCGCGGTGAGCGACTCGCAGGCCAGAAAGCCCACCAGGTCGCTCGCCGAGAAGACGGGACGCCCGTCGATCAGCTGCACGCGCTCCTCCCCCGCATGCGGTTAGCGTAGCGGGCGCTCGTGTCAGCTCGTGCGTCGCGGTGGCAGGGGTGGAACCGGCATCGCCCCGGGCGGCTCCGGGA
>CAYXZN010000118.1:0-6885 GCA_964469325.1 uncultured Steroidobacteraceae bacterium | reverse complement strand
CTCCTGGAGCTCTACGGAGCTCATCTGGAGTATGTAGTTGGCGGCGATCTGCTTGGGCGTGACCTTGACCTGGACGGTCGGCTGCAGCTGCTGGTTGAGCTCGAGCGACATCGGACCTCGCGGCAACGAAGCGGTTGGTGGGTCGCCGAGGCACATCGCAGATTCCGTGCCTCGCCGCTCGTGAGGCGTCCGTGGAGCGCCGGTGAGGATTATAGGAGAGCGGCGGGTCAGGCTCCCGGGCCGCCTCCGGGCTTCGTTTCGACGGGCGCTGCCGCATCGGGGCTCATGGGCGCGGCGTTGACCCGGCGGACGCTGAGGCGCGCGTCCGCGACGGTGAGCAGGCTGTAGCTGGCGGGATCGGTCGTGATCCGGCGGCGGTAGTCGGCCATCGGCCAGCCGAAGACGGCGCACAGCCGCAGGCGGCCCACGTGGTTGTGCGAGACGACCACCCCGCACCGCGCCCGGTCCTCGGCGGCCCAGCCCTGGAGCGAATCGAGGCGCGGGAAGGCGCGGGCGGCGACGTCGCCGCCGCTCTCGCCACCCGGACAGCGTGTGCGGTAGGGGTCCTCTTCCCAGGCGGCGCGCAGCTCCGGGTCGCGCCGCCGGCACTCCTCGGCGGTCAGCCCCTCCCAGGCCCCGTAGTCGATCTCGATCAGCGCCGGCTCGATCTCCACCCGCCCCGGGGCGACCTGGAGCGCCTCCGCGATGGCGAGCGCGGTGTCGCGGCAGCGGCGGGCCGGGCTGCTCACGATCCGCAGCTCGCCGGCCCGCAGCTCGGCCAGCTCGGCCCGCAGGGTGGCGCCCAGGCTGCGTGCCAGCTCGACGCCATCGGCGGTCAGGCCGGCGTCGCTGCGCTGGCCGAGGTTGCGCCCGCCGGCGCTCGCCTCGGTGGTGGAGTGGCGGACCAGGAAGAGGTGTCCCATCGCCTCCGTGGCCTTGCAGCAGGGATGCCGGGGTGATGCGCTATGCTACGCGCCGCCTCACGACCTGGCCCGGAGCGCCGATGACCTACGCCCCCGAACAGATCCCCGGCGGCGCCCTGCCCGGCGCCGAGGAGCGACCCGCTCGACGAACGCTCGGCTGCGCGCTGGAGATCGTCGAGACCCTGGTCCTGACGGTCGTCATCTACCTGCTGATCCACAACTTCGTGGCCCAGCCGTTCGAGGTGCGCCAGGAGTCGATGGTGCCGACCATCGCGCCGTCGGAGTACATCCTGATCGACAAGCTCACCCCGCGCTTCAACGTCTACCAGCGGGGCGACATTGTGGTCTTCCAGCCGCCCAATGGGTCCGGGCAGGGCGACGACATCCCCTTCATCAAGCGCATCGTGGGGATTCCGGGCGACACCGTCGAGCTGGTCAACGGTGCGGTGTGGGTGACGCCCTCCGACGGGTTCGCCACGCGACTGGACGAGGCCTACGTGGCTCAGAACATCGACGGGCGCCCTCAGCCGACCACTCCCAAGCCGCCCGACCTGGCTACCAGCTGGACGGTCCCCGATGGACACTACTTCGTGCTCGGCGACAACCGGGCGGTGAGCCAGGACTCGCGGGTGTTCGGGCCGATCGAGCAGGATCTGATCGTCGGGCGCGCGTGGCTGCGCTACTTCCCGCTCGACCGCATCGGGGTCATGAGCCGGCCCGTGTACCCGAGGCTGCGCGAGGAGACCGCGCTGCTTCAGCCTCTCGGCGGCTCCTCGGCCACGATCCAGGCGTCGATCTCGCGCCCGTAGTCGAGCAGCTGCTCGTCGCCGAACCAGAGCTCCAGCTCGGCCTCTGCGGTGTCGGCGGCGTCCGAGGCGTGGATCAGGTTGCGGAGCCCGCTGATCCCCAGGTCGCCCCGGATCGTGCCCGGCTCCGCCTCGTTCGGCATCGTCTTGCCGACCAGCCGTCGCACGACGGCGATCGCGTCGGGTCCCTCGAGCGCCACCGCCGCGACCGGGCCGGAGGTGATGAACTCCACCAGCCCCGCGTAGAAATGCTTCCCGCGGTGGACCACGTAGTGCCGCTCGGCCATCTCGGTCGGGACGTGGAGCAAGCGCAGCCCCACCAGCTTCAGACCCTTCTGCTCGAAGCGTTGCAGGATCTCCCCCACCAGGCCGCGCTGGACGCCATCGGGCTTCACCAGGACGAGGGTGCGCTCCATCAGCCAATCACCGATCAGGATCTGGTCCGGGCGGCTCGATCGTAGGCGGCAGCCGCGTCGGCGGCCCGGCCGGTGGCCCGGAGGAGGTCGCCGTAGAGTAGCAGACGTGTCGCCGGCGGAGCCTCGCCGAGGACCGGCTCGACCAGCGCCAGCCCCTCCGGCGCGACGGCCGGATCCAGTCGCACGGCCATCATCAGCTCCGCGTCCCCGGCCTCCAGCTGACCGGCCGCGTAGCGGGCACGGGCAGACTCGAGGCGCGCATGCGCCAGCGCCGTCCGCTCGGGGTGGCTCTCCTCCGGAGCCGGGAAGGCGGCCCGCGCGACCCGGCGCGACCCGGGTCGCATCGACGGCGGCAGCGGCCACGAAAGGCGGGAGGGGACGCCCGCGCGGAGCCGCCAGGCCTCGTCCACTCCCACCGCGTCGAGCACGCGCTCCATCAGGGCCGCCGCCCGGTCGGTGTTCCCGGCGGCCGCGGCCGCCTCGGCCAGGACGAGCATCACGATCGGCCGGCGGCGGACCATGCCCGACGGTCGGACCTGCTCGGCCACCGCTCCCGCCTGGTGCGGTCGCTGCTGGCGCCACAGCGCCTCGGCCAGCAGGGCGCGCGTCTCGTCGAGCTCCTCCAGCCCGCCCATACCCTCCAGCTCGAGCCGGGCGGCGTGCCGGCGCAGGACCGCCTCCGCCACGCCCGGCAGCCCCGAGTCGAGCTGCGTCCTGGCGAGCGAGAGCTCGTCGCGGATCAGGTCGATGACCTGCGCGGGTGGGCTCGGCTGGGTCACGCGTTGAGCACCGCGGAGAAGCGCCGGCCCCCGCGGAACGGGCCCAGCGCCACCAGGCGGACGAGGTCGGGGCGGGCGACGCGCCGCGCCACGCGCAGGAGGTCGTCGGCGCTGACCGACTCCAGCCTCTCGACCACCTCGTCGACGGTGAGGATGCGGGGCAGCAGCGTCTCGCTGGTGCCCAGCCAGCCCGCGACGGCGCCGCTGTCCTCCATTCGCAGCTCCAGCCGGCCGCGGGTGTAGGCCCGGGCACGCTCCAGCTCCGCGGCGCTGACCGGCTCCTCGACCACCCGCTCGAGCTGCTCGAGGACCGCCGACACGACCCGTTCGGCAGAGTCGGGATCGAAGCCGGCGTGGACGCCGAACGTGCCGCAGTCCGAATAGAGCGCGGCGAAGGTCGAGACGTCGTACGCTAGCGAGCGCCGCTCCCGCAGCTCCAGGAAGAGGCGGCTCCCCATCCCGTCGCCCAGCACCGCGCCGAGCAGGTCGAGCGCCCACCGGTCGGGGTCGTCGCGCGCCACGCCGGGCATGCCGAGGCACAGGTTGCCCTGCGACAGCTTGCGGTACGCGACCCGCATCGCCAGCGGTCGGGCCGGCCGGGGCGGGGCGAGGCCGGACGGCCGCTCGACGGCGGGCGGCGGCAGCGGCAGCGGCTCGTCGTCGAACCAGCTCGCGGCGGTATCCACGATGGTGACGTGGTCGATCGCCCCGGCAGCCGCCAGGACGAGGTGCTCGGGCCGGTACCAGCGCGCCCAGTGTGCGGCCGCGGCGACCCGCGTGGCCCGACGGACGCTGCCCGGAGTGCCGGCGATCTCGCGCCCGAGCGGGTGCGCGCCGAACAGCAGCTCATCGAACAGCGTGAACACGTGGTCGCCCGGGGAGTCCACGTACATCCGGATCTCGTCCACGATCACCGGCTTCTCCGCCACCAGGTCCTCGTGACGTAGGAGTGGTCGCAGCACGAGCTCCCGGATCACCTCGAGCGCGCGCGCGCCGTGGACGCTCGGTACCCTGGCGCTGTAGACGGTCAGCTCCCGGTCGGTCGAGGCGTTGACGCTGCCGCCGCAGCTCTCGATCGCCTGTGACAGGGAGCCCGGGTCGGGGTAGGCGCGGGTCCCCTTGAAGACGAGGTGCTCCAGCAGGTGGCTGAGGCCGATGGCGCGACCGTTCTCGTGGCGCGAGCCGACCCCCACGTACAGCCCCGCGGAGACCGAGCGCGCGCCGGGAATCGCCTGTGTCACGACGCGCAGCCCGTTCGGCAGCACCGTCCGCTGGTGCGGAGGCCTGGGCCGGAGTTCGCCCGCCAGCTCCAACGGGCGCCGGGCACGGGACTTGGCGATCACGTTCGGGAGGCGGCTATCCGGCCTCCTCGTCCTCCTCAGGGGCGAGCATCAGCTGCATCTGGATGAACCGCAGGTCGCGCGCCAGCTCCTCGCCGTTACGCGGCAGGGGCCGCCCCTCGGGGGCCGCCTCAGTCTCCGTGACGCGGGTGCCGGTGGCGGCGAACTCGATCACCACCCGTTCGTTGCCGACCACCAGGGTGTAGACGAGCAGCTCGTCGTGGGTGGTGTCGAACTGGAGGTACTCGAACGAGTCGAGGTTCAGGCAGATCGAGAGCGGGGTGAAGTAGGAGGCGACTTCGGGGTGGTCCACCACCAGGCGCTCCACCCAGCCGGTCCCCGACCCGATCAGCTGCTGGTTGCGGAAGTAGCGGTAGGTGACCGTCTGCTTCAGCAGCGGCCGGAGGACGTTGTAGATGTCGCCGCGGCTGGTGACGACCCCGGTGTTGATGTACAGCTTGGCGCGTGGCTCGGACATCGGCTCCGCGTGCGCAGTCGAGGTGGGGGGTCGATGGTTCGGGCGAGTCTAGCACCCGACGCGCGGGCGGTGCGGCCCTTCGTCCGCCCCTGGATACGCAGGGGCCGGGGTAGGATACGGCGGTGAAGCTGCTGGCGGTCGACATCGGCAACACCAACCTCACCCTGGGCCTGTTCGAGGACGAGCGGCTCGAGGGCTCGTGGCGCGCGACCAGCCGCGCGACAGCCACCGCCGACGAGCTGGCGGTGCTGGCCGACTCGCTCCTGCGCCTGGGAGGCCACCGCCTGGCCGAGATCGAAGGGGTGGCGGTCGCCTCGGTGGTGCCCCCGCTGACCGAGGCCCTGGACCGCGCCGTCCGCGCCCACGCGGGGGTGGAGCCGGTGCTGATCGATGCTGAGACGATCGGCCACGTGCTGGCCATCGAGATCGATCGGCCCGGCGAGGCCGGGGCGGATCGGCTCTGCAACGCGCTTGCGGCGCGCGAGGAGTTCGGGGGTCCGGCGGTGGTGGTCGACCTGGGGACGAGCACCAACTTCGACCTCGTCAGCGCGGAAGGCGCATACGTTGGCGGCGCCATCGCGCCGGGGATGGGGGTCTCCCTGGAGGCACTGGTCGGCCGCGCCAGCAAGCTGCCGCGGATCGACCTGCACCGGCCCCCGCGGGCCATCGGCGCCAACACCATCCACGCCATGCAGTCGGGCGCGGTGAACGGCTACATCGGGCTGGTGACCGGCCTGCTGACGGCGCTGCGCGGGGAGCTGCTGGAGCGATCGCCCGCCGGGTCACGGGTGACGACGGTGGCGACCGGCGGTTACACGCACGAGGCATGGCTGCGGGAGGTGCCGGGCATCGACGCCGTGGAGCCCGACCTGACCCTGCGCGGCATCCGCTACGCCCACGCCGCGGCGACGAGCGCCGCGCGCACGGCGGCGCGGGAGGCCAGGCGCCGATGAGCGACGAGCAGGCCGAGCGACCCGAGCGGCCGGTGCTCGCCGGCCGCCGGGTGGTGGTGGCGGTCAGCGGCAGCATCGCCGCCTACAAGGCGGTGGTCGTGGTCCGGCGGCTGATCGAGCTGGGCGCCCTGGTCGACGTGGCCATGACCCCGGCCGCCACCCGCTTCGTGACTCCTCTCACCTTCGCCAGCCTGACCCACCGGCCGGTGGTCACCGACGTGATGGCGCTCGACGCCGACCAGCAGATCGCCCACGTGGAGCTGGCCGAGGCGGCGGACGCGATCGTGGTCGCGCCGGCCACCGCCAACCTGATCGGCGAGCTGGCGGCCGGCCTGGTCGACGACGCGGTGTCCGCCATCGTCTGTGCCGGGCGCGCCCCGGTGCTGGTGGCGCCCGCCATGGACGCGGGGATGTGGACCCACCCGGCCATCCAGCGCAACGTGGAGACGCTCCGCTCCTACGGCTACCGGATCATCGAGCCCGAGGTCGGGAGCCTGGCCAGCGGCCTGACCGGCATCGGCCGGCTGGCCGAGCCGGAGACGATCGTCAGCGCCGTGGAGCGGCTCTTCGCCCGCTCCGGCGACCTGGCCGGACTGCGGGTGGTGGTGAGCGCGGGCGGCACCCGCGAGCCGATCGACCCGGTCCGCTTCATCGGCAACCGCAGCAGCGGCAAGATGGGCGTCGCCATCGCGGAGGCGGCTCGGGACCGGGGAGCCTCGGTGACGCTGGTGGCGGGGGCGATGAGCGTCACTCCACCGAGGGGCATGAGCGTGGTGAACGCGACCACCGCCGCCGCCATGCGGGAGGCGATCGTGGGGGCCGCGCCGTCGGCCGACATCCTGGTCATGGCGGCCGCGGTCGCCGACTTCGCGGCCGCCCGCCCGGCCGGCCGAAAGATCAAGCGCGACGGCGCCCCGCTGAGCGTGGAGCTGGTGCCGAATCCCGACATCATCGCCGAGGTCGGCGAGATGCCCGACGAGGTCCGCCCGTTCCTGGTCGGCTTCGCCGCGGAGACCGACGACCTTGAGGCGAACGCCACCGGCAAGCTGCGCGACAAGGGGCTCGACCTGATCGTCGGCAACCGGATCGGCGGACCCTTCGACGCCATCGGCTCCGACGAGAACAAGGTCACCGTGTTCGGGGTCGAGGGCGAGCTGACCGACTGGCCGATGCTCCCTAAGCGCCAGATC
>CAYXZN010000117.1:3104-6901 GCA_964469325.1 uncultured Steroidobacteraceae bacterium | reverse complement strand
CGGCGGATCTGGTACAAGCTGTGCCGCGAGCGCTTCGGGGCCGAGAACGAGCGGAGCTGCTGGATGCGGTTCCACACCCAGACCGCCGGCGTCTCGCTCACCGCCCAGCAGCCGCTCAACAACCTGACCCGGGTCGCCGTCCAGGCCCTGGCCGGGGTGCTGGGCGGGACGCAGTCGCTGCACACCGATGCCTACGACGAGGCATGGGCGGTTCCCTCCGAGGAGGCCGCGCTGCTGGCCCTGCGCCAGCAGCAGGTGATCGCCGAGGAGTCAGGGGCGGCGAACACGGTGGACCCCCTCGCGGGCTCGTACTTCGTGGAGACGCTCACCAACCAGACCGAGCAGCGCGCCTGGGAATACATCGCGCGGATCGACGAGATGGGCGGCATGCTGAAGGCGGTCGAGGGCGGCTTCCCGCAGGCTGAGATCGCCGACGCGGCGTACGCTCACGCTCGCGAGCTGGAGCAGCGCGAGCGGGAGATCGTGGGCGTGACCAGGTACGAGGATCGGAGCGAGCGGCTGAGCATCCCGCTGCTCGAGATCACCCCGGAGATGGAGCGCCGCCACCTCGAGCGCCTGGCCCGAGTCCGGCGCGAACGCGACGCCGATGCCCACGCCGCCGCGATGCGTCGCCTCGAGGACGAGGCACGAGCCGGCGACGTGAACCTGATGCCGGCCATCGTCGATGCCGTGGCGGCGTACGCGACCGTCGGCGAGATGTGCGGCGTCCTGCGCCACGTCTACGGCGAGTACCGCGAGCCGCTCGCGGTCTGATTCGGAGCGAGGGAGCGCCGGCGCGGCTTCCGACCGGTGGTGGCCGTCGGTTCGCAGGGCACGCGCCCGCGCCGGCACTCCCGGGCGACAGCATGACGGCTGCCACTTACCGGCCACTTACTGGCGGCTTATCGCGCGGGGACTGAGCACGAAGCAGCCGGACGCCCTTGAGCGGGCGCCGACTGGTCCCGTCCCACCCCTCAGATGTTGGCCAGCAGCGCGTCCAGGCGGTCCCAGGTCTCGATCGCGCCCTGCGTCATGCCGGTCGCCAGCGCGGCCTCGATCGCCTCCTCGGAGCCCATGTGCCCCACTGCTCGCATGAGCGTCTTCCCGTCCACCTCCTCGAGGGTCAGCGTCTCCGGACCACCCTGCGGACCCACCCCCTCCACGTCGAACATGAACGTCCAGCGGATCCGCTCGGGCGGCACGACCTCGAGGTACTCTCCGTAGAAGGCGAACTCGTTGCC
Source organism: uncultured Steroidobacteraceae bacterium (assembly GCA_964469325.1). Classification (GTDB taxonomy): domain Bacteria; phylum Chloroflexota; class Limnocylindria; order QHBO01; family QHBO01; genus CAYXZN01. The sequence goes on along the minus strand of CAYXZN010000117.1, from coordinate 5,660 downwards.
GTCGGCGTCGACGCTCACGAAGCGCCACTTCCCACCGACTCGCACGTCCATCTCCTCGACCCGGGTCTGGTGCCCGTGCGGGCCCCACCAGCGGGGAATCAGCTCCGGATCGGTGTTCGCCTTCCAGACCAGCTCGCGCGGCGCGTCGAAGACCCGCTCGTAGACGAGGTCGCCGGCCTCGGAGTAGACGGTCGTGGTCTCGGTGCTCCCCCGGTCAATCCGTGTCGCGGTCATGGTCCTCTCCTGTTCGCTGCGCCTGCCGGTCCTGAACCTCTCGGAGATATCCGTCAAGCCGGTCAAAGCTCTCCTTCCAGTGGCTGCGGTACTGGCCGACCCACTCAGCGACCTGGCGAAGGGGGGCGGCGGTCAGCCGCCGCGGCCGCCATTGGGCCTCGCGGCCCTGCTCGACCAGCCCCGCCCGCTCGAGGACGCGAAGGTGCTTCGAGATCGCTGGTTGGGTCATCTCGAACGGCTCCGACAGCTCCTTGACCGACGCCTCGCCCCGGGCGAGGCGGGCAAGGATCGCTCGTCGCGTCGGATCGGCCAGCGCGGCGAAGGTCAGGCTGAGCGGATCGGTCTGCTGCATCCTATCACCGAGAAGTTATATAACCATCTAGTAATTTAGCCGGCATCGTCGCAGCTGTCAAGCCCCCGACGGCGATGCCGCGGCCTATCCTCCGCTGGACCGATGAAGCTGCATCTCGTCGACGCCACCTTCGAGCTGTTCCGTGCCTACCACGGACGGCCCGTGGAGCACAGGGCAGATGGCCGGACCGTCCACGGCGTCCACGGCCTGATCGACTCCATGCTGTCGCTGCTCGGCGAGCCGGACGTCACCCACATCGCCGCGGCCACCGACCACGTCATCGAGTCGTGGCGCAACGACGTGTTCCCCGCTTACAAGTCGAGCGCCGGCGTGCCGGCCGACCTGCTGGCGCAGTTCCCGCTGGCCGAGCGGGCCCTCGAGGCGCTCGGGATGGTCACCTGGCCCATGGTCGAGGACGAGGCCGACGACGCCCTCGCCACCGCCGTCGCGCGCTGGGCCGACGACCCGCGGGTGGACCAGGTCGTGATCTGCAGCGTCGACAAGGATCTCGCCCAGTGCGTCCGTGGCGATCAGGTCGTCCTGCGCGACCGGATGCGGCGCATCACCTACGACGAGGCCGGCGTGCGCGCCAAGCTGGGCGTGCCGCCGTCGAGCGTGCCCGACTACCTGGCCCTGGTGGGAGACGCCTCCGACGGCTACCCCGGCCTTCCCGGGTGGGGAGCCAAGTCGGCAGCGCGCGTGCTGGAACGATTCGGCCAGCTCGAGGAGATACCCGGCTCCAGCGCCGCGTGGGGGCTGCCGCTGCGGAACGCGCCGACGCTCGCGGCCACGCTCCGGGAACGGCGCGACGAGGTGCTGCTGTACCGCACCCTCGCCCGCCTGCGAACCGACGTCCCGCTGCCGCAGAGCCTCGAGGAGCTCGAGTGGCCGGGAGTGCTGCGCGAGCCGTTCCGAGCGCTGTGCGAGGAGCTGGGCTTCACGCGACTGGCCGCTCGGGAGCTGCCCTGGGCGGACGCCTGACGAGGGACCTTCGGCGGGTACTTTCGGTCGGCTGCGGTGCGGTTCGGTGGGGGCTAGCCTCCAGCCCCCATGTTCCGACGTCCGCTGCTTCGCGCCTGGGGGCTCGCGATGGCCGCGTCCCTGGCCCTGGCATCGCCGGGAGCGCCACCCCGGGCCGCAGCGGCCTCGTGCAGCGGCTGGACCTCGGAGACGACGCCGCCCCCGGCGATCCGCGTCTTCCGCACCGCCACCGGGGCGGTCGAGACGGTCGACTTCCGCGTGTACACCAAGAACGTCCTGTCGCGCGAGTGGATCAGCAGCTGGACGACCGAGTCGCTGCGCGCCGGGGCAATTGCGGTCAAGAGCTACGCCTGGTACCAGGTCCTGCACTGGCGGGGCTATACCAACGCGGACGGCGAGTGCTTCGACGTCTTCGACTCGACGCGGGACCAGGTGTACGACCCGGCCAGGCCGACCTATGCCAGCGCCGCGGCGGCGGTGGACGCCACCTGGGGCACGCGCGCCCTGAAGAACGGCCGCGTCTTCCCGACCTACTACAACGCCGGCGGCGTCGGCGAGGCGTGCGGCGCGAACGCGAACGGCTGGCGCATGTACCAGTGGGGCACCCAGGCATGCGGGCTCGCCGGCCGGACCGCCGCCGAGATCATCCTCATCTACTACTACCCCGCCGTGACGGTGGCCGAGGCGCCCCCGGCGGCAACGCCCAGCCCGACCCCCACGCCCACGCCGTCCCCCAGCCTGACGCCTACGCCCACCCCGTCTCCCAACGCCGATCCCTCGCCCGGCGCCGCCACCCCATCGCCCTCCGCGGATGCGACGCCGATGCCGACGCCTGTTCCGACCCCCGCCCCGACTCCGGCACCGACGCCTGCCCCTACCGCGCCCCCGGCCTCCGCGACTCCCACCGCCCAGCCCGGGGGCGGCGCCGAGGACCCGGCCGCCCCACCCCCCCCCCCCACCCCCCCCCCCGCCCCCCCCCCCCCCGTGGG
>CAYXZN010000117.1:0-3094 GCA_964469325.1 uncultured Steroidobacteraceae bacterium | reverse complement strand
ATGTGGGGGCGGCCCGGTCGACCGGGCCGACGCACCCGCCCCACCTCCCCCGCCGCCTGCCAGGCCACAGCCGGTGGTGGTCGTCGCCGTCGCGGAACCCGAGGCCACGGCCGCGCCCCAGGACGAAGCCTCCTCTCCTTGGGGGTGGCACCGGTTCCCCGAGTCCCCGAGCGGCCAGCATGTGGCCGCGTCGCCGGTCGGACCTCAGCCCACCGACGCCCGGCTGCTGGTGTGGCGGGCGCTCGCCCCGCCAGCGGTGGAACAGCTGCTCAACGCCCTCGCCGACTCTGTCGGACGCCTCGACTCGAGCAGCCTTCTCGCAGGCCTGCTTCGAGTGGGGTGACGTTCAGGAGGCCACCGAACGGCGCACCGCCAGCTCGGCCGCCGCCAGGTCCTGGATCGCCAGGCCCACGCTCTTGAAGACCGTGATCCACGATGCCGGGCGCGTGGCCGCGTGGTCCGGCGGCAGCCCGCCGAGCTCGACCAGCCGCTCCTCGGACAGGAGGCCACGCTCGATCGCCACCCGCACCTCCCCGGACTCCGCCATCGCGGCGCTGCGGCTGTCCACCGCCACCAGGTCCGCCGCTCCCAGCAGTTCGGGGGGCATCTCGACCATGTCGGGCCGGAAGGAGCCGATGCCGTTGACGTGGCAGCCCGCCGGGACCGCCACGGCGGCGAAGATCGGCGTCGAAGAGGTGGTCGCGCAGCAGGCCACGTCGGCGCCGTCGAGGGCGGCGGCGGGATCGGCGACGGGACGGACGTCGAGCCCCATCTCCTCGCTCATGCGTGAGGCGAAGACCTCACGCGAGCTCGGGCGGCGGGTGACGACGCGCACCTCGCCGATGGGGCGGGCAGCGGCGACCGCCCGCAGCTGCCACTCGGCCTGCCCACCGGCCCCGAACAGGGCGAGGACGCGGGCATCGGCGCGGGCCATCAGCCGCGTCGCCACGCCCGACGCCGCACCGGTGCGCATGGCGGTCAGGGCGGTCCCGTCGAGCAGGGCGGCCGGACGGCCGGTCTCGGCGTCCAACCACACCACCAGGGCCTGGACGGTGGGCAGCGATCGCTCGACGTTGCTCGGGACCACGCTGACCAGCTTGACGGTCGCGCCGCTCCCTCCTTCGCGGAGTCCGGGCATCAGCAGCAGGGCGCCGTCCGGCCCCAGCTCCAGCTGGCTGCGCAGCGGCGAGCGGTCACGGCGGGCGGCGACGTCCCGGTAGGCGGCATCCACGGCGTCCAGCAACTCTCCGATCGGGACGGAGGCGCGGAGGGCGTCGGCGTCGATGAACGGCAGGCGGGGCATCTCCCGCCGAGTCTATCGGCCGGGGGCAGCGCTCGCGGCACCGAACGCTGCGCGGTAAGGTTCGAGTGGCGGCACGCCTCCTGCGAGGAGGCTGCGCGACAGCCGCAGGAGGTATCGGCGAAGTGGGAACCGTGCGTCGTGAGCTGGGAGACCTGGCCTGGCTGCTCCGCACCCTGGTCATGCTCAGCGTGGTGGGCGCGGTCTACAAGGAGCTGCGCAAGCCGCCAGAGGAGCGCACCTGGCACGGGAAGCTGCTCGGCTTCGTGCCGTACGACTTCCGGATCCCCAGCCTGTCGCGGATCCGCGAGGCGTACTGGAACCCCTCCAGCGACCGCATCTTCACCGATCGCCCGCTGGGGGTGGGCTGGGCGGTCAACATCCCCGCCGTCCTGCGCCGGCTCGGCGCCACCGACGGCGACGAGGGAGGCGTGCGCTAGCATCGGCGCGTGGCGCTCTTCGGGGTCCTGCTGGCGATCCACGTCATCCTCGCCGTCGCCCTGCTGCTGCCCAGCCTGATCCTGCCGTTCCTGCTGCGCCGCACGGAGGTCGCCGGCTCTCCGAGGAGCAGCGTCGGGGGCGCGCTGACCAGGTTCCTGGTCGCGCTCCAGGGGACCGGCAACGTGGTGATCGGCATCGGGGTTGCGGCGAGCGGGTTCGGCCTGCTGCTCCTGCTGGGGCTCGAGCTGCTGAGCCAGCCGTGGCTGCTGGCGGCGCTGGCCCTCTACGCGCTGAACCTGGTGGTCGCGACGGGGATCGCCCGGCCGAACATCCGTCGCCTGCTCGGCGGCGGCGCGGACGGCGAGCGCTGGCAGCGGCTCGCCAGGCGGCAGCGCTACGTGGCGTACGCGATGGCCACCGCCATCGGCCTGATCGCGTTCCTGATGAGCGCCAAGCCGAGGCTGTGGTGAGCGCCGGTCAGAACGTCGGCCAGGGAAACTGGCGACCGGTGACCCAGAAGATCGCCAGCACGATGAGCAGCAGGGAGAGCAGGAAGAGCGCGAACCACTTCAGCACTTCCACGACAGCTTCTCCACGTCTCGGTCCGGGCCGGCGGTCACCCGCTACCGTTCCGCGCATTGTAGGGGGGCGGGGAAGGGCTCAACCGGTGTGCATGGCCGCCCGCCCCCGGGGGACCTGAGCCCCGCGGCCGACCGCCTCTCGTAGAATCCGAGCGTGCCCCTCAGACTGTACGACTCGCTGCGTCGTGCCGTGCTCCCCTTCGAGCCGCACGGCGATCGCCCCGTCGGCCTCTACGTCTGCGGCGTCACGCCGTACGACACCGGCCACCTCGGCCACGCCTTCACCTACCTCGCCTTCGACGTCCTCCACCGCTACCTGCGCTACCAGGGCCGGGAGGTCCGGTACGTCCAGAACATGACCGATGTCGACGACGACCTGCTGCGGCGCGCGCGCGAGCTTGGCGAGGACTACCTGTCGCTCGGCAACCGCCACGTCACCACCTTCCTGGCCGAGATGGCGGCGCTGAACTGGCTGCCGCCGTCGGTCTACCCGCGCGCCACCGGGCACATCCCCGACATGCAGGCCATGATCGCCCGGCTGCTCGAGAAGGGCCACGCCTACCAGGCCGCTGGCCACGTGTACTTCAGCCTCGACAGCTGGCCGACCTACGGGGAGCTGTCGGGGCTGGGCCGTGACGAGATGCTGCCGGTGGCCAACGAGCGGGGCAACGTGCCGGACATGCCGGGCAAGCGCGACCCGCTCGACTTCGTGCTGTGGCAGCCATCGGCGCCGGATGAACCGGCGTGGGAGTCGCCGTGGGGACCGGGGCGC
>CAYXZN010000116.1:0-6924 GCA_964469325.1 uncultured Steroidobacteraceae bacterium | reverse complement strand
GGCGTTGCGCACCGTGGCCCCGCCGACCACCACGGGGGTGAGGTGGGCGACCGGCGTCAGCGCCCCCGTCCGCCCGACGTAGACATCGATCGACTCGAGCCTGGTGGTCACCTGCTGCGCGGGAAACTTGTAGGCGGTCGCCCAGCGTGGAGAGCGGCTCACGAAGCCCAGCCGGCGCTGGGCGCCGAGGGAGTCGACCTTCACCACCACCCCATCGGTCTCGTAGTCGAGCTGGTGGCGCCGCTCGGACCACTCGGCGGTGTACGCGATCACTTCCTCGATGCCCGCCACCCGGTGCACGTGCGGGTTGACCGGAAAGCCCAGCTCGCGGAGCAGCTCGAGCGTCTGGGCGTGCGTCTCCACGCCCTCCGCACCAACGAGCTGGTAGACCCAGATCGACAGCTGGCGCGAGGCGGTGACGGCCGGGTCCTTCTGGCGCACGGAGCCGGCCGCGGTGTTGCGCGCGTTGGCGTAGAGCGACTTCCCGTCGCGCTCCAGCTGCTCGTTCAGGGCGGCGAACGCGCCCCGCGGCATGTACACCTCGCCGCGCACCTCCAGCCGCTCGCCGGGTGGGTCGCGGCGCAGGCTGAGGGGGATGGCGCGGATGGTCCGCAGGTTGGGGGTCACGTCCTCGCCGGTCGTCCCGTCCCCGCGGGTCGCGCCTCGCACGAAGCGGCGCCCCTCGTAGCGCAGGCTGATCGCCAGGCCGTCAATCTTCAGCTCGCAGACGTAGGCGACGGGCGGGTCGTCGTCCGCCAGCCCCAGGCCGCGCCGTACCCGCGCGTCGAACTCCCGCAGCTCGTCATCGCCGAAGGTGTTGCCGAGCGACAGCATCGGCACCTCGTGCCGGACCGGCGCGAAGGCGGCTGAGGGAGGAGCCCCCACCCGCTGGGTCGGGGAGTCGGGGGTGACCAGCTCCGGGTGCTGCGCCTCCAGCTCGACCAGCTCGCGGAGCAGCCGGTCGTACTCGGCGTCCTCCATGGTCGGGGCGTCCAGCACGTGGTAGCGGTAGTTCGCCTCGTCGAGAACGCGGCGCAGCTCGTCGACGCGGGCTGCCGGAGCGCCGGCCCCAGCCGCGGGCGCATCAGTCCGCCCGGTCGCTCTCGCCATCCATCCGGGCCAGGTCGGCCTGGTCGTGGTCGTCCTCGACCACGTCGTCGCTGCCGCTCCACCAGGCGCGCAGGTGGGCGGTGTGCTCGGCGTAGTGGTCGGGGCCGTCGTAGCGGATCACCTTCTCGACAGTGTCGCCGTTGCCGAGGCGCAGCTCGAGCAGCTCCGGGTCGAGGCTCGCCAGCCCTGCCCGGAGCGCCTCGAACGCCGACGCTTCGCGCTCGCGGGCGGCCCGAGGGCTGACGGCACTCGCCTCCTCGGCGATCCGCGCGTTCATGGCGTCCGTGTCCGACGAGTCGTAGGTGAAGTCGGCGCCCCGCCCGGTAACCGCCAGCTCCACGGCCCGCGCACCGTGCTCCGACCACCACGCGACGTGCACCACCACGTCGCGGGCGCTCCAGTCGCCCATCAGCCCCGGAGTGGTGAGCAGGTCCGGCTCGACGTCGTCGAAGGCGGCCACGAAAGCCGCCCGCTCCCGCTCGAGCTCGCCCAGCAGCCCGTCACGCCGCCCCTCGGCGTCGCTCACGCGCCGCCCTCCACCAGCCGACGCAGCTCGGCCGCGTGCTCCCGGTAGTGGGAGCCCCCGGACTCGTCGATTAGCGACTCGAGCGTGTCCTTGCCGTTGGCCCACAGCGCGTCGAGGAGCGTCGGGTCCAGCCCCCGCAGCCGTTCGGCCAGCGCCTCGACCGAGGCCGCCTCGCGCGCCCGGACGGTGTCGAGATCGGTCTGGGCCGCGATCCGGGCCACGATGTCGTTCCGCTCGTCCTCGTCGACGTCCGGGTCGTGCTGGGCCAGGCGTCCCTGCTCGGCCTCGTGGATGGCCTGGGTCGCCCAGCCGGCCCAGTAGCCGAGGTGGGCGACAGCCTGGGCCAGCGAACAGCCGCCGACCAGGGTCGCAGCGCGCTGCTGGGCGGGGGACAGCCCGTCCACGGCCGCCAGGAGCTCGGCGCGCGCCTCGGCGAGGTCGGCCAGCAGCCGCTCCTGGCGCAGCTCGTGGGCTGGGCCGGTGGGAGTGCCCATCAGCGGGCCCGCTCGAGTCCGGCGTAGGTGGCGATCAGCCGCTTCACGCCCTGCCCCACGAACGCCACCGTCACCTCCTCGTCGCCCTTCACCAGCTGGCTGGAGACGACGATCCCCTCCCCGAAGCGCCGATGCTTCACGCGGTCGCCGGCGCGCCACGCAAGCTCCCCGGCCGCCGCGCCCGGCCCGGCCGACGCGCCCGCGGCGGGGGCCGCGAACGTCCCGCTGCCCAGGTCCGCGCTCTCGCCATCGCCGTAGCGCGTCGCGGCGATCCGCTGCCGGGCCGCATCGAGGCGCTCCCCGACCGCCGCCGCGTCGGGCGGGACCGACAGGTCGGGCAGCGTCCGCGGCCGCAGCGGCTCGTTGCGCATCCGGCGCGGCGAGCGGTAGCCGCCGGGCAGCCAGCCCTCATCGTCGAGCGAGCCCGGCGCCCAGTCGCCGCGGCGGGCCGGGGCGTCGCTCCGCTCGGCAGCGAGCAGCTCCGGCGGCAGCTCCGACAGGAAGCGCGAGGCCTCGCTGGGCGAGAGCACACCCCACGTCGAGCGGTGGTGGGCATGCACCAGGTAGAGCCGATCCCTGGCGCGGGTCATCCCCACGTACGCCAGGCGCCGCTCCTCCTCCAGCTCGCGCTCGTCCTCCAGCGCCCGCTTGTGCGGCAGCAGCCCCTCCTCCACGCCGACGATGAAGACGACCGGGAACTCGAGCCCCTTCGCGGCGTGCAGGGTGATCAGCGTCACCCGATCCGGCCGGTCCTCGAGCGTGTCCTGGTCGCTGACCAGCGCCACCTCCTCCAGGAAGCGGGCCAGCCCCTCCGGAGCGGCGATCTCGTCGAACTCAGCGGCGTGGGCGCGCAGCTCGGTCACGTTGGCCCAGCGCTCCTCGCCCTCGACCGTCCCGTCCAGGATCGACTCGCGCAGCCCGCTTCGCTCCGTGACCGCGTCGAACAGGTCCGAGGGGGCTGCGCTCGCCGCCAGCTCCATCAGGCCCCGCATCAGGTCCCGGAACCGGCCCAGCTGGGTCCGGGCACGCGGCGCCAGGTTGGGGTTGGCATCGGCGCCTTCGACGGCCTGCCAGAGCGAGCCGCCACGCGAGTCGGCCCAGGCGCGGAGCTCGTCGACCGTCCTGCCGCCGATCCCCCGCGCCGGGACGTTCACGATCCGCTCCAGGGCCACGCGGTCGGCCGGGTTGCGCGCCAGCCGCAGGTAGGCGAGCGCGTCCTTCACCTCGCGGCGCTCGTAGAAGCGGGTGCCGCCGACCAGCTGGTACGGGATGCCGAAGCGCATGAACGCCTCTTCCAGCACTCGGCTCTGGGCGTTGATCCGGTAGGCGACCGCGATCTCCCCGTAGCGCAGCACGCCGTCGGTGTCGTCGGCGCGGCGGGTCAGGATGGCTCCCAGTCCGGCACGTCCCCCGCCCCCCACCAGACGCTCCACCTGGCGCGCCACGAACTCGGCCTCCTCGTACTCGTTGTAGGCGTCGAAGAGGCTGATCTGGGGCCCCGTGCCACGGTCGGTCCAGAGCCGCTTCTCCTTGCGCCCCGAGTTGCGGCTGACCACCGCGTGGGCGGCGTCCAGGATGGTCTGCGTGCTGCGGTAGTTCTGTTCCAGCTTCACCACCTTCGCGTCGGCGTAGTCGCGCTCGAAGTCGAGGATGTTGCGCAGGTCCGCGCCGCGCCACGAGTAGATCGACTGGTCGTCGTCGCCGACGACGGCCAAGTTGCGGTGCTTGCCGGCCAGCTGCCGGCAGAGCAGGTACTGGGCGCGGTTGGTGTCCTGGTACTCGTCGACCAGGATCTGGCGCCAGCGCTCCCGGTAGCGCTTCAGCACGTCGGGGTGCTCCTCGAACAGCCTCACCACGTGCAGGAGCAGGTCGTCGAAGTCGACCGCGTCGTCCTCCCGCAGCTGGTCCTGGTAGGTGGCGTAGACGCGGGCCGCGGTCTCCTCGTAGAAGTTCTGCGCCTGCCGGGCGGCGGCGGCGGGGTCGGCCAGCTCGTCCTTGCGGGCGCCGATGAAGGCGAGCATCCCCCCCGGCGCGAACCGCTTCTCGTCGAGGTCGAGCCGCCGCAGCACGGTCTTGAGCAGGGCCAGCTGGTCCGCCCGATCGTAGATGGTGAAGGACCGATCCAGGCCGATCCGGTCGCCATCGCGCCGCAGGATCCGTGCGCAGATCGCGTGGAACGTGCCGATGGTCGCCTCGCGCGCCTGCTCGGCGCCGATCAGCCCGGCAATCCGCTCCCGCATCTCGTTGGCCGCCTTGTTGGTGAACGTGACCGCCACGATCTGCCAGGGCTTCGTGCCGGTGGCGATCAGGTGCGCGACCCGGTGCGCGAGAACGCGCGTCTTCCCGGAGCCGGCCCCGGCCAGGATCAGCAGCGGGCCCGAGGCGTGCGCGACCGCCTCGCGTTGCGGCGGGTTCAGCCGGGCGAGGATCGCCTCGGGATCGAGCTTGGGGCGCGGGGTCGCCGGGGCGGCGGCGTCGGGGGACATCGCCCTCGATTCTATCCCCGATCCCCTCCCGACGAGGAGGCGGCCTCGGCGCCCGAGGTGTCCGCCCGGCTCGGTTCGCGAACGAAGACGGGCCAGACGCTGACCGCACCGCCCTGGCGGTCGAGCGAGGGCCACGTCTCGGCGATGCGCAACGCGGCCTCGAGGTCGGGCACGTCCAGCACCACGAACCCGCCCAGGATCTCCTTGCTCTCCACGAACGGCCCGTCGGTGACGACCGTCTCCCCCTTCCGTCGCCGGATCGTCCTGACCTGCTGCGGCCAGTCCAGCTCCTCCCCGCCGACCACGTGCTCGCGGTGGCGCCGGAACCACTCGACGTGCCGCTCGACGTCGGCCTGTGTCTCCTCGGCGGGAAGGCTGTCCCACACGGCGGCCAGCTCAGGATCGGGGTAGGTGAACATCACGAAGCGCATCGCGTCCTCCATGCCTGCGGTCGGACGTCCGCTCGGACACCCTACTGAAACCGACGCTGATCCGCGGTCCTGCGCGACAAAATGGAAGGGAACGCATCACTTCATGCACGCGAGGAGTTGAACGTGACCGAGCAAACCTCTCCCGTTCAGCGGCGGGGTTGGGACTGGAGCGAGTTCTTCGGGTTCCGCTTCCTGATCACGCCAGTACTGATTCGCTGGGTCTACGTGATCGGCGCCGCGATCATCACCGTTCTGGCGGTCGCCGCCCTGTTCACCACCGCCGGCGGCCCGGTGATCGCCATCTTCAGCGCGCTGGCGATCCTCGTCTTCGGGAACCTGGTGTGGAGGGTGTACATGGAGCTGGTGACGCTCCTGTTCCGGATCAACGATTCGCTCCAGGAGATCGAGCGCCGCGGCCGCGGGGCGTAGCACGGCCCCAGGGGTAGGTCGAGGGCCCCGGCCGAAGCCGGGGCCCTCGCATCGGTCTGTCGGACGAGTCCGGTGCCTAGTAGTCCATCCCGCCACCCGGGCCCATGCCCGGCATCGGCGCCTTCTCCTTCTCGGGGATGTCGGTGATGGCCGTCTCGGTGGTGAGCAGCAGGCCGGCCACCGAGGCCGCGTTCTCCAGCGCGGAGCGGGTCACCTTGGCCGGATCGATGATGCCGGCCTTGAACATGTCGGTGTACTCGCCCTTCTGCGCGTCGTAGCCGTTGCCCGGCTCGACCTTGCGCACCGCCTCGACCACCACCGAGCCCTCCAGGCCGGCGTTGATCGCGATCTGGCGCAGCGGCTCCTCCAACGCCCGGCGCAGGATGTTGACGCCGATCGCCTCATCGCCCAGCACCTCGAGCTTGTCGAGCGCGGGGACGGCGTGGACGAGGACCGAGCCGCCACCGGCGACCATCCCCTCCTCGACGCCGGCGCGTGCCGCCGACAGCGCGTCCTCGATGCGGTGCTTCTTCTCCTTCAGCTCGACCTCGGTCGCGGCGCCCACCTTCAGGACCGCCACGCCACCGGCCAGCTTGGCAAGCCGCTCCTGGAGCTTCTCGCGGTCGAAGTCGCTGGTGGTGTCCTCGATCTGGAGCTTGATCTGGCTGATGCGGGCCTTGATCTGCTCCGCCTCGCCCTTCCCCTCCACGATCGTGGTGGTCTCCTTGTTGGCGGTCACCCGGCGCGCCTGGCCGAGATCCTCGAGCTGGACGCTGTCCAACTTGCGGCCGACCTCCTCGCTGATGACGCGGGCGCCGGTCAGGACCGCGATGTCCTCGAGCATGGCCTTGCGCCGATCACCGAAGCCGGGAGCCTTGACTGCCAGCACGTTCACGGTGCCGCGCAGCTTGTTCACCACCAGGGTGGCGAGCGCCTCGCCCTCCACGTCCTCGGCCACGATCAGGAGCGGCCGGCCCATTTGCACGACCTTCTCGAGGGTCGGCAGGATGTCCGCCACCGCGCTGATCTTCTTGTCGGTGACCAGGATGAACGGGTTGTCCAGGGTAGCCTCGAGCTTGCCGCCCTCGGTGCTGGTGACCATGTATGGGCTGATGTAGCCCCGGTCCAGCTGCATCCCCTCGACGTACTCGACGTCGAGCTTCAGGCCCTGCGACTCCTCGACGGTCACCACGCCGTCCTTGCCGGTCTTCTCCATCACCTCGGCGATCAGCTCGCCGATCTCGCCGTCGCGGGCGCTGATGGCGGCGATGTGGGCGATGTCCTCCTTGGTCTCGACCGGCTTGGCCAGCCGCTTGATCTCGTCGACGACCGCCTCCACGCCCTTCTCGACGCCGCGCTTCAGGTCCATCGGGTTGGCGCCGGCGGTGACGTTCTTCATCCCCTCGCGGATGATAGCCTGGGCGAGCACGATCGAGGTGGTGGTGCCG
>CAYXZN010000115.1:4385-6966 GCA_964469325.1 uncultured Steroidobacteraceae bacterium | reverse complement strand
CGCAGCAGCGGAAGCGAGACGATGTAGACCGGCGCGCCCGAGCGCGTGGTTCCTTCGGCCGATCCGTGGTGCGCGTGTCCGTGGAAGACGGCGCTCACCTCGAACCGATCGAGCGGCTGCTCGAGCCGCTCGGAGCCGAGGAACGGGAAGATCGGCTCCGGCTCGCCCTCGACGGTACCGCGGATCGGGGCGTAGTGCAGCAGCGCGACCCGCGTCGGCGTGCGCAGTCGGGCGAGGCCGGTCTCGAGCTTCAGCGCCTCGTCGATGGCGGCCTGCACGAAGGCCTTGGTCGCCTCTTCCCCCCACGCGCCCAGTGCGTGGCGCCCGAAGCCGCCTCCGAACCCCTTGGCCCCGGCGAAGCCGACGTCCCCGACCTCGACCGAGTCACCGTCGAGGATCTTCATGCCCGCATCGGCCAGGATGCGGGCCACCTCGACCGCCTGGCCCGACTCGTGGTCGTGGTTGCCGAGCACGGCGACGACCGGCACCCGGGCCGCCGCCGCGTCGGTCGCCAGTACCCGCGCCTCATCGGCCAGGCCGTAGTCGGTCAGGTCGCCGCACAGCGCGATCACATCGGCCTCCTCGCTGGCCGAGGCGAACAGGTCGTGGAAGGCGCCCTTCGACTCGGTCGTGCAGTGGAGGTCGCCGACCGCGGCAATCCGGACGGTCCGACCAGGTTTCGGCATCGCGGTCACCGAGTGAGCAGGCGCCATGCCGCCGCGCGGCTAGAGCGTCTTGAACTGCTCGAACGGCTGCCGGCAGTCGGCGCAGTGGTAGATGGCGCGGCAGAGGGTGGGGCCGAACGGGTTCTCCATGGTCGTGTTGCGGGAGCCGCAGTACGGGCAGGTGGCCGGGGGCATGACGGTCGGCAGCTCCTCGCCGTTGAACGTAACGCCGACGTGCACCGGCGGTGCGAAGCCGCTCTCGCGGAGCCGCTCCCGCCCTTCGGGGCTGATCCGGTCCGACGACCACGACTCGGCGAAGGTGAGGTCCACCCGGACCTCGTCGGCCAGCCGCAGCTCCCGCAGCCGGTCGCCGATCTGATCGCGCATGACGTCGATGGCCGGGCAGCCGACGAAGGTGGGCAGCATCTCCACCACCAGCCGATCGCCGCCCTGCGGGCGGTCCTCGAAGCGCAGGTCGCGGATGACTCCCAGGTCGACGACGCTGATGGCCGGGATCTCCGGGTCGGGGACGTCGCGCAGCGCCTCCCAGGCTCGTGCCAGCCGCGCGTCGGTGGCGGTCGCGCTCACCACGTCGCCTCGCCGTCGGAGCTGCGCACCATCGTGAACTCTCCCCACAGCCAGCGGAACTCGTCGGTGCGGCGCAGCCTCCCGTCGGCTGTCGGAGGCTCCGCCACCACCGCCGCCGGAGGGACCGGCAGGCCGTGTGCCTCGGCGGCCGGGACGACCCGCTCCAGCCAGCGACTCCGCAGCGTCTCCAGCGGCTCGGGAAGGGCGCCGGTCGACAGCAGCTGGGCCTCTCCGTCGAACGGGGCGAAGACCGTCTGCGCGTCCGGCCAGAGCCGCTCCAGGGAGGCCGCCAGCCGGCCGCGCGCGTCCGACTCCGCCAGGCGGCGGATCCAGGTGTCCATGTGCATCACGTGGTACCGCTCCTCGCGCCGCATCTTGGCGGCCAGCCCCGCCAGCGGCTCGTGGCTCGATCCGGCGAGCGCCTCCAGGCGAACCGCATCCGCGGTGTCGTATAGCCAGCGTCGCGCGATGGTGAACGCCCAGTCGGTACGGGCGTGGTTGAGGAGCGCGGCGTGCCGGTACTCCTCGGGCTGGCGGCCGAAGGCGACCGCGTCCGCGTCCTCGCCGGTCAGCTCCGCGCGCAGCTCGTGAAGCGCCTTGGCATGGCCGATCTCGTCCTGCGCCAGCGAGCTCATGGCCACGTCCTCTTCGAGCATGGGCGCGATCCCGGTCCACTCGGAGTCCCAGAAGCCGATCACGAACTCGTCGTCGGCCACCGCCATCAGCAGCTCGGCCAGCGCGGTCCGCGTTTCGGGGTCGAGACGGGTCGGAGTCTCGGGGGCGGGTGTGGCGGTCACGACTCGACTGCCTCCTCGGCGCGTGGCACGGCTCCGTCGCCGGCGCGCGCCTTGGCCGCCTCCAGCTTGTGCTTGATGATGTAGCCACCGGGCTTCTTGAATGAGCGGTCGAACGGCGGCTTGAGCAGGTCGGGGTCGTCGACCTCGAGGATGCTGCCGCGCGGCACGACCCACAGCCGATGGCTCTCCTGCCGCCGTCCCCAGAACTCGCGGGCGTAGTGGAGTGCCAGCTCCTCGTCGGGGGCGCGGACGTTCCCAGCGTGCTTCATCGGCTCGCCGTCCGCCTCCTGGCGGAAGACCTCCCACACCTGGTCGCCGGGCGGCAGGAGCTGTTCGGTCATCGGCTCAAGCGTACCCCAAGTCGAGCACGTGCCCGTCGCACCCCGGAGAGCGCCGGTCTGGCGTTGCGCCCCGCGGAGCTATCGGCCAGGTTGAGCGCTTCGGAGCCCTCTCATTGGCCGAGGAGCACGTGGGGTGCAACGACCGGCCAGCCAGGCCCGAGAAGTTGGCCGATACCTCCGCCCGGCGCAA
>CAYXZN010000115.1:0-4285 GCA_964469325.1 uncultured Steroidobacteraceae bacterium | reverse complement strand
CAGCCGCCGGAACTCCAGGCGCTGCTGGGACATCGGCCCGTGACCGGTCACGACGCGTTTGAGCTCCGCCCAGTCCGGCTCGGTGTAGTGCCAGCGCCCGGTCTCCTCGTCGTACGCCAGCTCCGGGTCGGGGATGCCCAGGCCCAGCTCGCGGATGCGCGGCACGTAGATGGTCAGGAACTCCTGGCGCAGCTGCTCGTTGTTCTTGGCCTTGATCCGCCAGTGGAGGTCCTTGTCCTTGGCCGGGTCGGTGGGCGGGCCGTGCATCTGCATCAGCGGGCCCCACCACCGATCGAGCGCCTCCTGGACCATCTCGCGCTGGGCGTCGGTCCCGTTCATCAGGGTCAGGACCACGTCCCGGCCGTGCATGATGTGGACGGACTCCTCCCAGCAGATCTTGCGCATGGTGCGGGCGTACGGCGCGTAGGAGGAGTCGCGCAGCGCCTGCTGGGACACGATCGCCGCCGCATCCACCAGCCAGGCGATGATCCCCACGTCCCCCCACGACCGGGTCGGGTAGTGGAAGACGTTGTGGAACTTCGTCTTGCCGGCGATCAGGTCGGCGAGCATCTGCTCCCGCGACTTCCCCAGGTCCTCGGCGACGCGGTAGAGCAGCTGCGCGTGGCCGACCTCGTCCTGCACCTTGCTGGTCAGGGCCAGCTTGCGGCGCAGGGTCGGCGCGCGCAGGATCCACTCGCGCTCCGGCAGCACGCCCATCAGCTCGCTGTTGGCGTGCATCTCGACGAACTTCAGGACGGCGGCACGGTACTCGTCGGGCATCCAGTCATCGGGCTCGACCTTGCCGCCGGAGCCGACGTAGGCGTAGAAGGCATCGGCGTCGCCGGCCTGGTAGGTCGTGCGCGCCTCGCCATCGGTCCTTCGTGCTGCGGTCTCGGTCATGGCGTTCCTTCTGTCCACCAAGCGGTGTGCCGTGTCCGCAAAGGGTACACCGATGGCGCCGATGCGCCCACTCCGCCCACTGGTGCCGAACCTGACCGACGGCTTCTCGATCGTCGAGGAGAGCGTCAGCGTGCCGGACGGAGTGGAGGAGGTTCGTCTCGTGCTCAGTGGCTTCAGCGCCACCGACACGAGGACCTCCGGGACGATCACCTTCGACGACGTCGGCCTATATGCGGAGTAGGCGCGATCCGATATCCTCACCCCCTGGCTTGGGGAGGAGCGAGGGGGTGAAGGGGAGAACGCGCCGACTCGCCGTGGTGGCGGCCGCCGTCCTGGCGGCGGCCGCCCTCGGCCTGCCAGGACCAGCGCTCGCCAACGAGCCCGCGCCGAAGGTCGCGATCATCGTCGGACCGGTGGGCGAGGAGCTCACCCCCGCCTACCTCCGCCTGGCGGAGGCGACCGCCGACGCGGCCGAATCGCGCGGCGCCAGCGTGGCACGCGCCTACTCGCCCAACGCCACGCCGGCGCGGGTGCTGGCCGCGGTGGACGGCGCCCAGATCGTGGTGTACTTCGGCCACGGCGTCGGCTTCCCCAACCCCTACAGCGCCACCCTCAACCCGGCCACCGCCAACGGCTGGGGGCTGCAGGGACCGGCTGCGGACGGCAGCCACGCCGACAGCTGGCGCGACGGGACGCTCGCGTACTACGGCGAGGCGTGGCTGGCCGCCCACGCCCGGCCCGCGCCGGGGTTCGTGATGATCTACTCCAACGTCTGCTACGCCCCCGGGGCGGGTGAGCTGTGGATGGAGCCGGCGACCCACGAGGAGGCCTCCGCGCGCGTCGCCGCCTACTCGGGCACGCCGTTCGCCCTCGGCGCATCGGCCTACTACGCCACCGACTACGACCTGGGCGCGGCGCGGCTGGTGGACGCGCTGCTGGGGGCACCGCAGCGCACCTACGGCGAGATCTTCGGGGTCGAGCCGCGCTTCGATCCGGGCGGCCTCGCCCGCCACGCCCATCCGTCGGGCGAGGGGCGCGAGATCTGGCTCCAGCAGGCGGCGTACGTGGGCGGTCGGGTCGACTACTGGTACGCGTTCGCCGGCGACCCGTCGGCCACGCCGGCCGCCACGCTGCTGGCCGGTCTCGCCACCCGCTCCGGCTCCGCGGACGCGGGCCTGGCCGCCCCTGCCGGCGACCCCGCTCCCCCGTCTCCCGGGCAGGACTCGAGGCTGGGCCAGGTGCCGGCCGACCCGCCGAGCGCCGCCCATAGCGGCGCGTTCCGTGGCATCGCCAGCCACTACCCGCAGTACGCGCCGTGGCTCGGCGAGGCGACGGTGACGCTGCCCCCGGGGCTGGGCGTGGCCGCCGGCGGCGAGGAGCCGCGCACGGTGGTGGTCTGCGGAGATCTCGGCTGCGTCGAGCTGCCCGTCGTCGACACCTGTCCCTGCTACTGGGCCACCACCGACCAGCGGGTGGCCAACCTGTCGCGCGAGGCGTGGGCGCTGGTGACGGAACGCCCGCTCAGCGACGGGCTGGTCGAGGTGCTGCTCTTCCCCAACGGCCTGCCCGAGGCGGCGCCGCCCGTCGCCGAGCGGCCCTAGTCGGCCACGGGCTCCCGCGGCACGACTTCGAGCGTGGTCACTGCCAGCCGGCGGAGGATCGGCTCCGGAGGATGCCGCTCCGACATCGCTCAGTCCGGGTCGTGGGGAGCCTTGCGCAGCGGGCGGTGCCAGCGGGCGTACGCGTCCTCGCCGCCGGCGTCGACCGTGACACGCCCCTCACCGGCGCTTTGGATCCCGTCCGCGGGAACGTACAGGTCCACCGGCAGCGGGCCCGGCGTGCGCACCAGGAGATAGTCGACGAAGACCGCGTCCACGCGGCCGATGCGGCGGCCGTCGCGGTCCACCACCCTCCAGCCGACGCGGATCGGCTTCGTCCGCTCGCGCAGGCTCACCGCCTCACCCTAGCCGATCTGCGGCTCGGGCGAGAGGGCCGTGGCAGCGACCCGGATCGCGCCGGGCTGGACGGTGAGGGTCACGGGCAGCTCACCGAACAGCTCCCCGTCGAGGTGCAGGCGGGTCGGGCTCTCCGCCTCGAGCACCACCTCTCGCGCCCGGTGGAACTCGACCGCCGGGTGGTTGACGTGACGGCCGCGGTACACGCCCGGCAGCTGCTTGAGGGCCTCGAAGCGGCTCACGTCGCCCACCACGCACACGTCCAGCAGGCCGTCGTCGGTGCGGGCCTCGGGGCAGATCCAGAAGCCGCCACCGTAGTAGGCGCCGTTGGTGACGGCCACCATCAGCGCACGCCGCGCGATCTCCCGGTCGCCGTCCGGTCCGCGCAGGGTGATCCGCAGCGCGCGGTTGTCGTAGCGTCTCAGTTCGAGGAGCGCGGAGACCAGGTAGCCGACGGTGCCGCGCTGCCAAACGTGCCGCTGCCCGGACATGGCGGCCGCGACCTGTGCATCGAATCCCGCACCCGCCGCCGACACGTACCGTCGGGCCCGATCCCCGGCGCGCGCCTCCACCACGTCGATCACCCGCTGACCGCCGTCCAGCGCCACCTCCAGCGCCGGCCCGTCGCGGCGCGGCAGGCCGAGGGCGCGCACGAGGTCATTTCCGCTGCCGCCCGGCACGATCCCGACCGGCAGCGGCTCACGCGCCGCGGGCGAACCGCGGAGCAGGCCGTTGACCGCCTCCTGGACCGTCCCGTCGCCGCCCACCACGATCACCCGGTCGTGGCCGTCGGCCGCCGCCTGCCGCGCCAGCTCCTCCGCGTGCCCGGGCTCCTCGGTCTCGACCAGGCGCGCCCCGCTGCCGAGCCGGCGCAGCCGCTCGCTGACCGCGCCACGCAGCCTGCGAGCCCGGCCCTGGCCGGCGATGGGGTTGAGCAGGACGATGGGGCTCACGCTCTTCGGCACGCCGCGATTCTGCGCCGCGCGTCAATCGGGCGTCAGGCCACCGCGACCTCGATCGTGTGGTGGCCCGTCGCCCCGTCGGGGTCCGGTCTGCTGACCTCCGCGGTCTGCACCTCGCCGTCGCCGTCGGTGGCGCGCACCCGGAGCCGATGCTGGCCGGGGGTGGCCTCCCACCGGAACAGCCACTGTACCCAGGTCGCGTCGGAGATCGGGGTCGACATCTCCGCCTCCTGCCACCCTTCGTCGTCGACCTGCACCTCCACCCGGGACAGGCCGCGGTCGGGAGCCCAGGCGATGCCGGCAACCGCGACCTCGCCGCGGGCGACCTCGCTCCCGCCACGCGGGACGTCGATCCGCGACTGCGTCTTGATCGGCGCCTCCTTGGCCCACCCCAGCGGCACCCAGTAGGCGTCGAAGTCCTCGAACCGGTTCAGCTCGATCTCGGTTAGCCACTTGGTGGCGGAAACG
>CAYXZN010000114.1:0-7026 GCA_964469325.1 uncultured Steroidobacteraceae bacterium | reverse complement strand
TCATCATGTGCGCGACGCCGCGCATGAGCTCGAACCGGGCACCCGGCACCTGCTCGGCGAGGTAGCGGCAGGAGGCGGTGGTGCCCGGCTCATCCAGCTCGCCGGCGATGACGAGCAGCGGCACCCGCAGCGCGGCGAGACGCTCGACCGCCGGCGGAGTGAGCGGCAGCGGGATCCCCTCCTCCTTCTCGGCCCGGTACGTGGTGAGGATCCAGTCGTGCACCCGGGCGCGCATGGACGCTTCGACGCGATCGGGCGCCTGGCCCGGTCCGTCGACCCAGTAGGCCGTCTCGAGGTCCGCCAGCAGGTCCCAGTCCTTCGCCTCCCACGCCCGCTCGGAGGCCTGGTTCATCGCCTCCTCCGCCGCGCGCGCCGCCGGCGAGACATCGGGCTGGTAGCCGCCCACCCCGCCGCCGGCGACGATCAGCGCGTCCACCCGCTCCGGGCGCTCGCAGGCGAAATCGAGGGCGATCATCCCGCCGCGCGACGCGCCCAGGACGTACGCCGAGGGCTCGCCGAGCGCGTCGAGCAGGGCTCCCACGTCATTGCGGTTCGAGAACTCGACGTGGGCGGTCTCCGTCTCGCCGTAGCCACGGGTGTCGTAGCGGATGACCCGGTAGCGGATCGCCAGCTCCGCGGCCTGCGGATCCCACATCCGGAGGTTCGCGATCCCCGCGTGGATCAGGAGGAGCGGATGACCCGACCCATCCAGCTCGTAGCGGAGGCGGCCGCCCGGAACGTCGAGGAAGCCTGGCTCCACGATCCGGCCCTCAGCTTCGCTCCACGTACCGCGCCCGCCACTCGGGAGCTTCGAACGGCGGTGCGAAGTAGTTCGTCTCGCGCGAGATCTTGCCGTCGCGGAGCTCGAGCAGGAGGACGGCGTGCCACTCCTCCCCGTTCGGATAGCGGATCTTGCCGGTCACCACCCAGTTGTCACCTGAGCCCGAGAAGTGCACCACCGTCCACGAGGGAGTGGTAACCCACTGGTCCTCCGAGCCGATGATCCGGCCGGCCTCGGGCCGCACATGGCCGCCTGGATAGTTTTCGAGGATGGCCCGATGGGTCGCCCTGCCGCGCATCCGCTCCCCGGACTGCGGGTAGAAGTTCATGTAGTCGTCGTGCAGCACCGCGTCCTGCGCGTCGAGGTCATCCTCGGCGAGCGCTCGCGCGTACTCCTCGACGACCTCGCGGTTGCTTCGCCCCACCGCCGCCCTCCTCGTGCTCGGCCCCCGTTCGTGCCGATGGTACGCTTCGGCCGTGAAGATCGGTGAGCTGGCCCGCGAGCTGGGCGTGAGCGCCGACACGCTCCGCTTCTACGAACGGAGCGGCTTGCTGCCGCGACCGCGGCGCCGCGAGAACGGCTACCGCGACTACGGCCCGATGGAGCTGGAGCGGATCCGGCTGCTCCTCGACCTGCGCCGGCTCGACCTGCCGCTCGACGAGGCGGCCAGGCTGGCCGGCTGGTGCCAGTCCGGCCACTGCGCGGAAACGACCGTCGAGCTGCCGCAGGCGATCGCGTCCCGCCCCTGCGTGGCGCGGTGAGGAGCTGAGAGTCCACGGGAGGTGTGCTGTCGCGAGCCCTCGTGGAGCATGAAGTGGGCTGACAGCGCACGGCGGCCAGGCGCCGGCCTGCCATCGCCAGGGGCGGCGTACCCAGATCGGCGCGTAGACTCCGCGCCATGGCGGAGATCAGCCACGTGCGGATCGGCGTGCCCGAGCAGGGGACGCTGAACCGCATCCTTCGCGAGGGCGGCACGACCATGTTCCCGCAGTGGGTGTACGCCGAGCCGCTCGACGAGCCGAAGATCCTGTGGTGGGGCGTCCGCGGCGCGCCGGTCCAGCTGCTGGACGTGCCCGACGATGCCGCCCGGCGGCGCCTCTTCCCACGGGCCATCGATGACTGGACGGAGGCCCCCCGTGGCCTGGTGCTGGCCACCCTCGACGCCGACCGCGCGGCGGCCGACCTCGAGCCCGCGCTGGGCTCGGCCTGGACCGATGCCGGTGACGATTCTCTGCTGGGCGCCCGATGCCGGCGGATGCCGATCGGCCGCAGCTGGCTGATCCTGGCCGAGCCGAGCACGGAGGGCTACGCCGCCGCATGCCTGGCACGGTTCGGCGAGGGGCCGATCGCCGCGGCCCTCGATGGGACCAGCACCGCCGGTCGCGGTACGACGCACAACCCGGTCAGCCTGGGCCCGGCGACATATGTGCGGATCGGTCCGAAGACGGCCCCGACGCTGATCTTCCTGCCCGCCGGCTGATCCCTTCGCCGACACCACAACACCGCTGCCGATGCCGATGCCGATGCCGATGCCCGATGACGCACGTACGACCCACCACGCGGAGGTCCTCGCCTGGCGTGCGGAGCGCGAGGCGAGCCTGCGGAGGCCCGACGGCTGGCTGAGCCTGGTCGGCCTCCACTGGCTCGAGGCGGGAGAGAACCGCCTGCCGGGCCTGCCGGGGACCTTCATGGTCGAGGGCGACGACGTGCGGTACCGGGGCGAGGGTGGCGCCGAGGCGCCGTTGCGCGCCGACGTCGACGGCGAGCCGACCATCCTGCGGGCCGGCTCGCTGCGGTTCCACCTGATCCGCCGTGGAGATCGGCTCGGCATCCGCGTCCGTGACACGGAGGCGCGGGCGCTGCGGGAGTTCAGCGGGCTCGACTACTTCCCGGTCGACGCGCGGTGGCGCCTGGAGGCGCAGTTCGAGCCGGCGGCCGCGGGACGCATGGTAGCGGTGCCCGACGTGATGGGGCTGGTCGAGGAGACCGAGACGCCGGGGACGGTCCGGTTCGACGTCGCGGGACGGCTTCACTGTCTCGAGGCGCTCCCCGGCGGCGACCACGGGGAGCTGTGGTTGATCTTCGGCGACGCGAGCAACGGGGTCGACACCTACCACGGTGGCCGCTTCCTCTACACTCCGCCGCCCCGTACCGGCGGAACGGTGATCGTCGACTTCAACCGCGCCTACAGCCCGCCCTGCGTCTTCACCCCCTACGCGACCTGTCCGCTGCCCTGGCCGGCGAACCGCCTGCCGATCCGGGTCGAGGCCGGCGAGCGAGGCTTCGCCGCAGCGGCGGGCTAGATGCGGGCTAACGAGTCGCCGGCGTCTGGCTGACGCTGTCCGGGAGCGGCTCGAGCAGCGGCACGGCCCCGCATGCCTCGTGGAGCGCGGCTGCTCGCGCCGCCAGCTCGGCGGTCGGCAGCCCCGCACGCGCGGCCAGCAACACCGCGTCGGCCAGCGCCTCCGCCGCGTAGAGGCTGCCGCCGAGGGCCTCGAGGCGGTCTGCGGCGGTGACGAGTCGACTGACGCTGTCGGCGGATGGGGCCTCGACCACCAGCTCGATCCACTCGACGGCGGCAGCCAGCAGCGGCGTCTGATGGTCGTCACGAAGCCGGCGAAGCGCGTCGACGGCGAGGTGCCCCTCGGTGAGCTGCCCGGTCCTCGCGGCCATCCGCGCCAGGAGCCGGTACACGAATGCCCCGGAGGTCGTCTCGCTGTCCTCGAAGCGCGCGCGAGCGGCTGACAGGCGGTTCACCGCGGCGGTCGGCGCGACGGGCCATTCGAAGATCGCGTCCAGCATCTGCCACATGCCGATCATCTGCGGCTCCGGCTCTCCCTCGCTCCGCTTCGCCTCGTCCCACAGCGACCTCGCCGCTTCGGTTCGCCCCATCAGGGCCAGCGTGTACGTGTGCTCCGGCCGTCCCACCCGATAGAACCCGTTCGCCTCACCCGCCTTGCGGGCTTCGGCGTGAAGCGGAAGGGCTTCCGCGAGGCGGCCCATCTCCGCATACGCGCTGGCGAGGTTGACGGCGAGCCAGTACTCGTAGCCGCGATCGAGGTTGCGCCGCGCCAGCTGAAGCCCCTCCTCGAGGAGCTTGACGGGCCGCTCGAACTCGGCGCCGTTACGGATCAGCAGGGAGCCGAGGTTGGTCCGGCAGCGTTGCACGAGTGGCCGATCGTTCGCCTCGAGGGCAAGCTGCATGCTCCGCTCCACGAGCTCCACGGCGTCGCGAATGCGTCGCTCGTAGCTGAGCGCCAGCCCCAGGTCGTGGAGCGCCCACCGCTCGACGTCGGACGAGCCGGTGGCCCGCGCGATGGCGATCGCCTGTTCGAGCGGCTCGACGGCAAGCGCCGCCGGGCCCGGGCGCCAGTAGAGCCATCCGAGCCGATGCAGGAGAAACGCCCTACCCCGACCCTGGTATTCGGCGCGGTCGAGCAGCTCGAGCGCTGTGCGCACGGTGGCCCGGGCGAGCTCGGCGTCGCTGGTGGCCGAGTACTCTCCGGCCGCCTTCGCTGACGCGAGCAGGCCGAGCGTGTCCAGCTCGTCGGAGGTGAGCTGCTGCCGCTCCGCGTGCTCCGCCAGCAGCCGATATCCCTCGCCGGCGGCGGCGACGGTCTCCTCGAGGGGGTCTACCCCGTCCGCCACGTCGATGTACGCCGCCAGGAGCGCGCCCTGCTCGCCCGGGGAGAGCTGGAGCCTGCGCCCCTGCTGCACCGCCAGCTTCCGCCACTTCGTCGCGGTGCCCGGCTGCCACAGGCCCTTCGCGCGCTCGGCGGCGGCGACGGCGTGCTCGAGCGTCTTGCGCCGCAGCGCGACCAGCGCCTCGGTCTCCTGCGTGACGAACTCCTCCTCGTAGCGCAGCGCGCTTGCGTAATGGGAGGCGAGCAGCTCGACCAGCTCTTCACGCCGCTCACCCAGCCGCTCCTCGGCCCACTGCGCCACCGCCCGGTGCTTCCGGGCGCGCTCGGTCTTGGGGAGCGACTCGTACGCCACGTCGCGAATGAGCACGTGGCGGAACGAGAACTCGGCGGCCTCCCCCAGGCTCGATGGCTCGCGGGTCACGACCAGCTCCTTGGCTCGCAGCCGCCGCAGCAGGCCGGAGGTGGCGGCGAGCTCCCTCCCCGAGAGGTGCGCCACGACCCGGTCCCAGAAGATGCGGCCCACCACGGCCGCGTCCTGGCTGAGCCCCTTCTCCTCGGCCGGCAGGCTGTCGAGACGCGCGGCGAGCAGTGCCTGGATCGTCATCGGGATCTCGATCTCCTCCAGCGGGCGCACCTGCTCCCAGGCGCCGTCCGTGAAGCGCAGCACGCCGCGGTCGACGAGCAGGCGGATCAGCTCCTCGGCGAAGAGCGGGTTGCCGTCGGCAACCTCCACCACCCGGTCGCGAAGGTCGTCGGCCAGCTGCCCGCCGAGCAGTCCCTCGAGCAGCCGCCGGCTCTCGGCGGCATCGAGCGGCTCCAGCACGATGGTCGCCGCATTCGGCATTCCGCCACCCCAGGTGGGACGGCGCTCGAGCAGCTCGTGGCGGGCGAGGCAGAGGAGCATGATCGGCGCCTCGGCCCAGCGCGACAGAAATTCGATGAAGTCGAGCAGCCCTTCGTCGGCCCAGTGGATGTCCTCCAGCACCAGCACCAGCGGGGCGCGGCGGGCCACCAGCTCGACGTACTCCCGCCATGCCTCGAACAGCTCGTCGCGAGATAGCTGGCCCTCCTCGCCGATTCCCAGCAGCGCGCGCGCGGCGACGAGCAGGTGCGGCGGCGCCTCGCCGCCGGCGAGGTCCTTCAGCCGCCGCTCGACCTTCCCCGATGCCTCCTCCGGAGCGTCATCGTCGAGGACCGACGCGTCGGCGGCCAGCGCGTCGGCCAGCGCGGAGTAGCTCGCCTGGCCGTAGGCCAGGCATCGGCCCTTGCGCCAGTGGTAGAGCTCCGGCAGGCCGTCGAGGTACTTCTCGAGCTCCCAGCTGAGACGGCTCTTGCCGACCCCCGCGCTGCCGAGCACGGTGACGAGGTGCGGCCGCTGCTCGGGAACGGTGCGACGGATCGTCTCCTTGAGGAGGTTCACCTCCTCGTCGCGGCCGATGAGCGGCGCCTCGAGGCCGAGCACCTGGCGCTGCCCGCCGCGCCGCGTCTTGACCGCCACTGCGTGCCAGGCCGGGACGGGGACCGTCTTACCCTTGAGGGCGATCGGCTCCAGCTCGTCGTACACGAACAGCTCGCGCGTGGCGGCGTACGTCCCCGGCCCCACCACCACCGTGCCAGGGGCGGCCGCCTGCTGGAGGCGGGCGGCGGTGTTCACTGCGTCGCCGATGACCAGCCGATCCCGCTCGGCGCTGGCCCGGGCCGTGTCGGCCACGACCTCCCCGGTCTCGACGCCGATGCGGAGCGACAGGGGCGCTCGCCCCTCGGCCTTCAGCTCGGCCTCGAGGGAGAGCATCGCCTGCTGCATCTCCAGCGCACCGCGCACCGCGCGCTCGGCGTCGTCCTCGTGAATGGTCGGCACGCCGAAGACCGCCAGCATGGCGTCGCCGGCGAACTTCTCGATCAGCCCCTCGTATCGGCGCACCTCGACCGACAGCCGATCGAACGCGCGCCCGACCAGGGCCTGCACCACCTCGGGATCCTGGCTCTCGTTGAGCGGCGTGAAGCCCACGATGTCGGCGAAGAGCAGGGTGGCGATCTTCCGCTCACGCGGATCCGGCTTCGCCTCTTCCTCGGCGGGCACGCTCGCTACCGGCGTCCCGCAGCTGGGGCAGAAGCGGGTTCCAGGCTCGAGCTCGCGTCCGCAGGTCTGGCACTCCATCACCGCGCATTCTGGCCGGAGCGGTCAATGACCGCGAGCGGCGGTCTGCTAGCGGCGGCAGCAGTACATCTGTGGCGGGAAGCCGTACCTGCCGCGCCCGCACCGCTCCTGGCGGTGACGCGACGGCCGGAAGGCGTCTCTGGCGCGGATGTACCGCTCTTGGCGGTACGCCCCGGCGCCGCGCGATCGAGGGCCTACACTAGGCGGCGCATGCGCAGCCATACCGATCTCAACCCCGGCGCCGATCTGGCCACCGGCGCCGTCGACGAAGCCACCGCCGCGGGGGCCGAGCCGGGCCTCGCCTCCTCGCCCGCGGTCCAGCGCACCCCGGCCGAGTTCCTGTCGAAGAAGGTTCGCGAGATGCCGCCTTCTGGGATCCGCCGCTTCTTCGACATGCTGGCCGAGATGAAGGACGTGATCAGCCTGACCATCGGCGAGCCGGA
>CAYXZN010000113.1:0-7069 GCA_964469325.1 uncultured Steroidobacteraceae bacterium | reverse complement strand
ACAGCGGTGCTGATCGTTGTGGCGGCATGTGCTGCAGCACTCGTCCTGGAGGGCCCGGTCATCTCGCGCTACTTCCCCGACTACGAAGGCGAGATCCGGCGGCGCCTGGGCGGCTGACCAGGCGCTCACGCACCGGTTTCGGTTGCGCTAGAGTTGAGCCGATGCCGATCCCGGTCCAGGCCAGGGTGGCCGCGCTGAGCCGCGACGTGGGCAGCCAGGCCGCGCTGGCCGACCTGCTCGACGTGCATCGCTCGCGCATCTCGCGCTGGATGCGCGGGGGCTCGCCCGAGCCGGCGAACCGCGCCAAGGTGGTTGCCTTCGACTTCATCTGGTCGCGCCTGCTCGACGTCTACGAGCGCGATGCGGCGCTCGAGTGGCTCCAGGGGACGAACGCGCACCTCGGGAATCGGCGCCCGGTCGACCTGCTGCGGGCGGGCCGTGCTCTGGAGGTGGCCGCGGCGGTGGAGCAGGCGGCCAGTGGCGCGTACGCCTGACCCGCGCACACCCTGAGCGCGGGTGGAGATCTTCCACACCTTCCCGATGCGACGCGCGGCGGCGCCCGACGCCCCGGGCGGCCCGCTCCACGTCCCCCGGCAGCGCCAGGGCTTCGGGCGATTCGACGCGCCGGAACGTTACGGCGCGTTCTACTTCTCGACCCTGGCCGTATCAGCGGTGGCCGAGCAGATCCAGGCGTTCCGCGGGCGGCCGCTGCCGGCCGCCGCGCTGCGGCGCGTGGATGGCTCGGTGGTGGCGCTGGTGACGATTCAGCTCGACGACGCGGCCAGCCTGGTCGACCTCGACGAGCCACGCGAGCTGGTGAGCCGGCGACTGCGACCATCGGGGATCGCCACGCATGACCGGGCTCGCACCCGGCCCATCGGCGAGCGTCTCTTCGACGAGGGGCGCGACGGGCTGCTGTGGTGGTCGGCGCTGGAGGCGAGCTGGCCGAACGGCGTCCTGTTCGCGGAGCGGGCGCTGGGCCGCTGCCGGGTGGTCGGGAGGCCCGAGCCGCTCGACCTGCGCCACCCGCTGGTGCGTGAGGCGGCCGACGTGCTCGGCATCGAGCCGGCCGAGTAGGTCGTCAGCGCGTCAGGTCCAGGGTTGCGTATTTCCAGACACGCTGCAGCACGTAGTGGCCATCGCCTTCCGGGTCGAGCAGTGCCGGGCGGGCCTGGAGGATCATGACCGTGGGGTGCAGCCGGACGTTGACCAGCCTGGTGCCGCGGAACGTCAGGTCGAGGATGACCCCCTCCTGCGTCTCCTGCCACCAGCTCTGCCCGAACAGGTAGTTCCCCGGGCTCGCCAGGACCACGCTCGCGTCGTCGTGGGGGCCTCGGAGGAGGAGCGGGCCGGCGACGTGGGTGCCGGACCCGATCACGTGGTCGCACCCCGCCTCGTCGAACCAGCCCAGCTGCTCGACCTGGAGCGGCCACAGGTCGTCGTGGTACTCGGCGCCGCCCCACCACTGTGGCGTGCAGACGACGAGGTCCGCGCCGCCGGCCAGGGCCCGGCGAACCCCCTCGTCGATGTGCTCCTGGGTGATCCACGGGACCCCGGGCGTCTCGGCGTCCGCCCGGGTGACGCCGGGGACGTCGTTGAAGGCGACGAATCCGACCTCGATCCCCGCCACGTCGACATAGGCCGGTTCGAGCGCCTCGTCGAGGTTCATCCCCAGCCCGGTCTGCGGGATCCCGTACTCCTCCAGCAGCTGCAGCGTGGAGCGGATGCCCTCGACTCCCCGGTCGCTCAAGTGGTTGGCGGCGAGGTAGACGACATCCAGGCCCAGGGTGTCCCGCCAATGCGGAAGCACGGCCTCGGGCACGGAGAGGGAGACGGAGTTGCCGCCGGCCGGCGCCCAATTCGCGGTCGGCAGGATCGGACACTCGTGGTCGGCGATCGCGACGTCGGATCGCTCGACGATGGCTGGCGTGACGCCGTCGTTGCCGGTGTCGATCGGCTGCACGGGGACGTACGGGCCCTCGTCGGGTGGGTCGACGACCGCCGGGGCCGCATACCGGGCGGTCCCGCCGTTGAACACCCAGTCCCAGCCCTTGCCGAGGGTGACCGCCTGGTAGGCGGCGCCGCGATCCGCGCACAGGCTGCCGAGATTGGTCAGCGTCCAGATCTCCGACGGCTCGTACTCGGCCCAGGCGGGATTGAGCCCGGAGCCGTCGAGCAGGGCCGAGCCGATGACGGGGTAGTCCATGGCGCGGGCCTCGGGATCGCCGAACAGGTCCGGACCGAAGAGGCCGAACGGTCCGTCGCCCGCGATGCGCAGCACCTTGGTGGCGGGCTCGACCAGGCCCGGCGGCAGGAGCGCCACGCGCTGCTGGTCGGCCGCGAGAGACGCCGCGATCTCGTCGGCCGCGACACACTCCGCGGTCCCGTCGAGCGTCGGCTCCTCGACCTCCACGCCGCACGGGACGACCAGCTGGCCACCGGTCGCCAGCTCGGCGAGCTCGTCGAGGCTGACGGCCGCCTTCAGGTTCGTGATCCCCGTGACGACCGCCAGCGGGAACGACGAGGGAACGGCTGGAGTCGGCGTGGGAGCAAGCGTCGGCGACGGTGACGGCGACGAGGTCGGCCCCTGCGTGGGTCCGGTGGAGGGAGTGGGAGTCGCGTCGGCGGTGGTGCAGGCGGCCATGAGGGCCACGGCGGCAGCGACGGCGGCGCCTCGGAACGTCGTGTTGGTGATCACGGCGCTATCGTAGGGGCCCTGCCATGCATCTGTCCGACATGCCCTTTCTGCGCGCCGACCGGTGAGCCGCCTGCTCGCCGGCGATCACAGGGTCTTGCGCAGGGCCCGTCTCTTCCGTTCGCTGGCGGTCGCCCTCGGCGCCGTCCTCCTCGCCCTTCCGGTGGGGCGTCCTTCGCCCGTCGAGGCCATCGGGCCGCTCCCCGAGTGCGAGCTGCTCGACGTCCTAACCGTCCCGCGCGGCTACGACGACTGGAGCGTGACGCTCGTGGACTGGCTGCTGAGGGTCGAAGAGGACTACGTGCCGCCCGACCTCGTGCCGGTCAGCGAGGCGGGCATCGCCGGCCCCGGCTTGATCCGCGAGGTGGCGATCGACGATCTCCGTGCCCTTGCCGAGGCCGCCGCCGCGAACGGCACCCCGATCGAAGTGAACAGCCCCTACCGGAGCTACCAGGAACAGGTCGCGTCGTACAACGGCTGGGTCGCGGTGGACGGCGAAGAGATTGCGAGCACGTACTCGCACCGCCCTGGGCACTCAGAGCACCAGCTTGGGTTGACGATCGACTTTCAGGCCCTTGGCGGCCCGAGCGCGCTGGTTGGCGATTGGGCCACGACGCCGACCGGTGGGTGGATGGCCGAGAACGCCTGGAGGTACGGGTGGGTGATGAGCTACCCGCTGCTGACCAACGACCCGTCCCTCTGGTCGGACCGGATCTGCTTCACCTACGAGCCCTGGCACTACCGCTACCTGGGACGCGAGATCGCGGCGAAGGTGCACGAGTCGGGGCTGACCATCCGCGAGTACCTCTGGCAGAACCACACGCAGCTCATGGTCGATCCCGCGACCGGGGAGCTGATTCCGGCGCCGACCCCGACGCCGACCCCATCGCCGACCCCGAGCCCAACGCCCTCGGCCACGCCGACCCCGTCGCCGTCGGCGACCGTGAGCGACATGCCCACCCCATCGGCCAGCCCCGCCGTCGAGGCACCGTCGCCCGCCGGCTGGTTCGGGGTCGATCCGCCTGTCGTCGCCCTCGCCGTGCTCCTCGGCCTGCTCGTCCTCTTGACGCCCATCGCGCTCGCCGCACGACGCGGCTTCTTCCGCCGGTAGTCCGCCGCTCCCGCGCCCGGCCTATGCCCGCGCGGCAGGAAGCCGGAACCAGATGCTGGTGCGTCCGTCCGCCGACGTCGCGCCCACCTGGCCGGCGTGTGACTCGACGATCTGCCGCACGATGGCGAGGCCGATGCCGGAGCCGCCCCGGTCGCGGGCACGGCTCTTCTCGATCCGGTAGAGCCGCTCCCAGATGAGCGGCAGCTCGGCCGGCGGGATCTCGGGGCCCGTGTTCTCGACCGTGCAGCGCACCGCGTCGCCGTCGGCGGCCAGCCGGACCGTCACCATCCCGCCGTCGGAGGTGTAGCGGGCCGCGTTGTGGACGAGGTTGCTGACGACCTGGCCGATGCCGTCCGGATCGGCGAGCACCGGCGGCAGCCCGGCACCCTCGTCGATGCGGACCTCGATCTGGCGGCTGGAAAGCTCGGGCGAGGCAATAGAGACCGCTCGCGAGACGAGCGCTGCCAGGTCCACCTCGGCCCGGGCCTGCTCACGGACCGCGTGGTCGCCGCGGGCCAGGCGATCCAGCTCGTTGACCAGGCCGGTGAGCCGGACGATCTCCTCGTGGACGCTGCGCAGCACCTCGGGCGTCGGCTCCACCACGCCATCGGCCATCGCCTCCAGGTAGCCCTGCAGGCTGGTCAGCGGCGTCCGCAGCTCGTGCGCCACGTCCTCCACCAGGATCCGCCGCAGCTGCTCGACCCGCTCCAGGGTGGCCGCCATCTGGTTGAACGCCTCGGCCAGCGAGCGGAGCTCCGGGTCGGGCGGCTCGGCGACCCGCTGACCCAGGTCGCCGGCGGCAATCGCTCGCGACGCCTCGGTCAGCCGCTCCAGCGGCCGCAGCACGCGCCGCATCAGCCACCAGGCGGCGACCACGCCCAGCACCACGCCGACCCCGGCCGCCACCAGGACCACCCGCCCGACGTAGGTGTCGAACATCGACTGTGCCTCCTCGACCGACCGCCCGGCCTCCATGGCCAGGTGCATCACCCCCTCGGCGCTGAAGCGCTGCACGGCGACCACGATCACCCCGGCGACCAGCAGGCTGAGGGCGACGAAGGTGGCGGTCAGCCGCACCCGGAGCGATGGGGCCCGGACGGTCCGGATGAGGCCGCTCATCGGTCCCGCCCGCGCCGGGGCAGCCTGGCGCTCCATCAGGCGTGAGTGGCGGCCGGCTGCCGTCGCTCCACCTCGCCCACGAACTTGTAGCCGACGGTGCGGACGGTGGCGATGAAGCGCGGACGCAGCGGGTCGTCGCCGAGCTTGCGCCGCAGCCGGCCGAGGTGCACGTCGATGGTCCGGTCCAGGATGCCGGGATCGTCGTGGCCGTGGATGGCGTCGATCAGGTCGTCGCGGCTGAAGACCCGCCCCGGCCGGCGCATCAGGCCCTGCAGGATCCGGAACTCGAACGGGGTCAGGTCGAGCAGGCGGCCGTCCAGGTGCGCCTCGACGCCGTTGGGGTCGAGCTCGAGCGGCCCGCTCACCAGGATCGGCTCGTCGTCGGCCGGCCGCCGCCGCCGCAGGATCGCGCGGACCCGCGCCATCAGCTCCCGCGGGCTGAACGGCTTCACGACGTAGTCATCGGCGCCGATGTCGAGGCCGATCACCTTGTCCGAGTCCCCGCTGCGGGCGGTGAGCAGGAGGATCGGGACGTCGGACTCGTCGCGGATCCGGCGGCAGACCTCCAGCCCGTCCACCCCGGGAAGCATGATGTCGAGCAGGACGAGGTCCGGGCGTGCCCTGGTCGCCGCCGCGAGCGCCGCGTCGCCGTCGCCGGCAAAGACCGTCCGGTGCCCCTCGCGCTCGACGTACAGCCGCAGCAGGTCACGGATCTTGGGGTCGTCATCCACGATCAGCACGGTGGCCATCGGCGAAGAGTATGACCAGACGATGAAGAACCAATGACGAGGCGCCTGAGCAGGAAGCGGTGCACGGGAGCACCAATCGCGCAACCCGCTCCGTATGAACGATGAAGTGTGCGCCGCGCTGCCCGGGCGTCGAGGAGGGCTCACAGGAGGAGGCTCTATGCGCAAGATCCTGATCGGTGTCTCGGTTGCGCTCGTCGCGGTGGCGCTCCTGGCAGGGGCGGCATTCGCAGCGCGACCAAACCAATCCTGGCACTTCGTCGCGCCACTTTCCGGAGCCGCGGAGCGACCGGTCCCGGTGGATACGCTGGCGCGCGGCGTCGCCATCTTCCACCTGAGCGCGGACGGCGAGTCGCTGTCCTACAAGCTGATCGCGTCGAACATCGAGAACATCACGATGGCGCACATCCACTGCTGCGCCGGGCCCGAGGGCACGGCGGGGATCTCGGTGTGGCTGTATCCGGATGCACCACCGCCAGTGCTGATCCCCGGCCGCTTCGATGGCATCCTGGCCGAGGGGACGATCACGTCAGATGACGTGGTCGGAGGTCCGCCGGCCTTGGCGGCGGATCCCCTGGCCGCACTCATCGCGGAGATCCAGGCGGGTAACGCGTACGTGAACGTGCACACCTCGCAGTTCGGCGGAGGCGAGATTCGCGGGCAGCTCGACTGACCTTCTCGGGGGTGCCCACCAGGCCGCGGGCCGTGCAAACGGTCCGCGGCCTTTCCCTTTCGATGAATCCGCGGGCCGGAGCGCGTATCATCGGCGGTCCCATGACCGAGCCACGCAGCGCCATCGGCTTCGGAGCCGGCATCTCCGACAATCACCACGACGGGATCCGCTGGGTCGACTACACCAACATCAGCTGGAACCCGGTCTTCTGCAAGCGCTGCGACATCTGCGTCGACATCTGCCCCAAGGGCACGCTGGTGCTGCGCAACGACGCCATCATCGAGGAGGAGAACTGCATCCTCTGCGGGCTGTGCGAGCGCTACTGCCCGGACCTGGCGATCGAGATGATCCCCTCCGCCGTCGCCGCCCACGCGGCCAAGGGCAAGGAGGGGGGCTGAGCCGATGACGCGGCGTCTGGTGCAGGGCAACGAGGCGGTCTTCCGCGGGGCGATCGCCGCGGGCGCGAGCTACTACGCCGGCTACCCGATCAGCCCCTCCACCGAGATCCTGAACATCGCCTCCGGCTGGGCGGCCGAGCACCCGGAGTTCGGCTTCCTCCAGGCCGAGGACGAGATCGCCAGCGCGAATGCCGTCATCGGCGCCGCGCTGGCCGGCGCCAAGGCCTTCACCGCCACCAGTGGCCCGGGCTTCAGCCTGATGCAGGAGGCGATCGGCTACGCGCAGAAGGTCGGCGTGCCATGCGTCTTCGTCAACGTCATGCGCGT
>CAYXZN010000112.1:2733-7082 GCA_964469325.1 uncultured Steroidobacteraceae bacterium | reverse complement strand
TACTCGTCGACCAGCCCACGCCGGATGAACTCCCCCGCCAGGCTCGGCCCGCCCACGTCGAGGTCGCCCTCGACCTCCGCGCGCAGCCGATCCAGCTCCTCGCCGATGTCGCCGTGCGCCAGCCGGCTGTTCCACTCGACCCGCTCGAGGGTCGACGAGAAGACGACCTTGGGCTTCTCCAGCCAGATCCGAGCGAAGTCGCGCATGTATCCCGGCGCCGATGGATCGGACGCCACCGGCGGCCACGACGCGGCCATGAGCTCGTACAGCCGCCGCCCGTACAGGAACACCGCCGCCTCACGTGCCCGGTCGTTAAACCACGTGTGCAGCTCCTCGTCGACCTCCGCCCAGTCGAGGTCGTGATCCGGCGTCTCGACGTACCCGTCGAGCGAGACGTTCATCGAGTAGACGAGCTTGCCCATCGGCAAGAGCGTACCGCTGCGGACCTCAGCAGCAGCCGCCTCCGCCGCAGCAACCGGCGGCGAGCACCGGCATCGGCGAGTCGGAGGACCCTGCGGCCGGAGCGTGGACGCGCGACGGGGCGTCCGCCGGCTTGGCGGCCTTGATGATCACGCTGTGCATGCCGTCGGCGACGGCGTGTGTCGGGGTGAGCGAGACATCGGCCAAGCCCACGGCTCGCAGGCCGGCCTCGTACTCGGCGAACGACAGCGCGCCGGCGATGCAGCCGACGTAGGATCCGCGCTCCGCCCGCTGCTCGGGCGTCAGGCTGTCCTCGGCCACGATGTCGCTGACGCCGATGCGCCCGCCCGGCTTCAGCACCCGGGCGATCTCGGCGAAGACCGCGCCCTTGTCCGCAGCGAGGTTGATCACGCAGTTGCTGATCACCACGTCGACCGAATCGGCGGGCAGCGGGATGGCCTCGATATGGCCCTTCAGGAACTCGACGTTGCTCGCGCCCGCCTCGGCGGCGTTGCGCTGGGCGAGGGCCAGCATCTCGTCGGTCATGTCCAAGCCAATGGCGCGGCCGGTCGGCCCCACCCGCTTGGCCGACAGCAGGACGTCGATTCCCCCGCCGGAGCCGAGGTCCAGCACCCGCTCTCCGGGGTGCAGGTCGGCGACGGCGGTCGGGTTGCCGCAGCCGAGCGAGGCGAGGACCGCCGCGTCGGGCAGCGCGTCGCGTTCGAGGGCGCTGTACAGCCCGGAGCCGATCCCCGGCTCTCCGCAGCAGGACGAGGTGCCGCTCGACAGCACCTGGAGCGCCGACTGCGCGTAGCGCTCCCGCACGACGTCGTGGATCTGGTCGGTCATGGGTTGTCTCCTTGGATCAGGCGATCTGGGCGAGGCCGGCCAGGCTGGCGCCGATGGCCGACCAGCGCCGGGCGAAGTCCGGGGCCAGCCGGTAGTAGATGAACGTGCCGCGGCGCTCGGTCTCGACGACCTGTGCCTCGCGCAGCACCTTCAGATGGTGGCTGACGGTCGGCTGGCTGACCGTGCAGCACTCGGTGAAGTCGCAGGCGCAGATCGGCCCCGACCTCGACGCGAGCTGCCGGACCACGGACAGGCGCACCGGGTCCGCGAGGGCCTGGAGCAGCCGGACGTCCGGGTCAACCGTCTTCATGGCGACATTATATCGACGTCTGTCAATATAGTCCCGACTCCCCCGCCGGTCGCCGTGCCCGAGCCGTCAGTCGCCGTAGTGGTCGGGGCAGGCGCCGATGCGGTTGACGAACTCGAGGGCGCCGATCCGCGGGCCCTCGAGGACGGCCAGTACCAGCGGGCCGTGCTCATCGGATTCGAGCGCCAGGTCGTGCCGGTACCGCCACTCCGGACCGCTCGGGTCGACGAACAGCACCTGCGCCGGACACGCCTCCGCGGCACGGGTGCAGGCCGCCAGCGCGGCCGGCAGCCACGTGTCGTCCAGCGGCCGCTGGTTGCGGGCCAGCTCGACCAGCCACTGCGGGTCGTAGGCGCGCCACTCCAGGGAACCGGGCGGGACGTGCGGGCTCACGCGACCCCGTTCAGCGCCGCTCGGCCGGCACGCCCAGCGTGACGGCGGCGGCGACCGTGGCCGCCACCAGGGCCAGCGCCTCGGAGGCGGTGAGCGCGGCGTCGCCGGCGATCAGGTCGGTGGCCTGGCTGGGAACCGCGGCCAGCACCCACGGCACCAGGATCCAGCCCAGCACCAGGGCCACCGGGGCGGTGGCGCTCGATACGCGGAGCATGCGCGTCGCCACGGCGGTCAGCACGCCCAGGAAAGCGGCCAGCAGGATGATCAGCACCAGCGACGGCCCCTCCCGGGCGCCGGAGGCCGAGACGAGCCAGGTCAGCCCGCGCTGCGCGACCGCGACCCCGAGGGCGAGCACGGCGCCGAGCAGGACAGCGCGGGCGCCGATCATCGCCGCATCCCGGTCAGTCCCCCAGCTCCCGGCCCGCGTCCAGGACGCCCTCCTCGAGCAGACGGGCGATGGTGCGCGGGATGCGGTAGCTCTTGCCCGCACCCATCACCAGCACGGCGTCGCCCCTGCGCAGGTGCTCGGCGACGTACTTTGCGGTGACGTCCACGTCGCCGGTGGCGATGCTGGGCACGCCAGACGCGCGCTCCACGGCATCGGCCAGCTCTTCCGCGCTGGTGATGGTCGTGTCGCTGTCGCGGCTGGCGAAGATGTCCGCGATCACCACCTCGTCGGCATCGGCGAAGCTGTGCGCGAACTCGTCCAGGAAGAGCCTGGTGCGCGAGTACATGTGCGGCTCGAAGACGGCCCACAGCCGGCGGCCCCCCACCCACTGGCGGGCCGCGGCCAGTGCGGCACGGACCTCGGTCGGGTGATGGCCGTAGTCGTCGAGCACCAGCACGCCGGCAGTATCGGCGATCAGCTCCATGCGCCGTCCGGCTCCGCCGAACGTCCGCAGGCCGTCAGCCAGCGCCTCGAGCGGCGCGCCGAGGGTTCGCGCCACCAGCAGCGCGGCGGTGGCGTTGCGAACGTTGTGCTCCCCCATCAGGGTCATCTCGAAGCGGTGGTCGAAGAGGGAAAAGGCGCTCCCGCGCTCGGTGAGCGTGACCTGCTCCGCCGCCACCTCGCCGCCCGGCCCATAGCGGATCACCCGTCCCGTCCAGCCGGTCACGCCGGCCAGCACCTCGTCGACGCCCGGCTCCCCCGCCCCCGCCACCAGCAGCCGCCCTCCGACCCGCGGATCGGGGAGCATCCCCTCGACGAAGCGCCGGTAGCTGTCCACCACCGCCGCGCGGTCGGCGAAGAAGTCGGGGTGGTCCATCTCGACCGTGGTCAGCACCGCCACCGCGGGGCGGTAGTGGAGGAAGTTGTCGCCGAACTCGTCAGCCTCCACCACGAACGGGGCACCGGCTCCGGGTCGTACCGACGCGCCCCAGGCGGGCACGAGGGCACCGACCTCGACGCTGGGATCCATCCCCGCGGCGGCGAGCAGGTGGCCGAGCAGGGCGGTGGTGGTCGACTTGCCGTGGGTGCCGGTGACCGCGATCCCGAGCCGGCCGGTGGCGGTCATCAGCTCGCCCAGCAGCGCCTGCCAGGGCACGACCGGCAGGCCCTGATCCTCCGCGGCGTCCAGCTCGGCGTGTCCCGGGACGGCGCGAAGCGCCGGCGTGATGGCGACCCGCTCGACGCCCTCCAGGTGGGCGGGGTCGTGGCCGGTCACGCACGGGATGCCGGCCTCGTCGAGAGGCGGGGTGTACGGCGAGGGCCCGTCCGCATCGCAGCCGTCCACGATCGCCCCGGCCCGGTGGCAGAGCAGCGCCACCCCGGCGGCGCCCGATCCGGCGATGCCGATGAAGTGCAGCCGCTCGCCGGCGCGGACCACTCCCCTACCCCTCAGGCTCGGGGCGGGCCAGCTCGTCGGCCGCCAGCTCGAGCGCGAGCAGCACGCTCGCGCGCTTGTTCCCGTCGCGGTCCCACGCCCAGACGCGGCGCTCGACCCGCGGCGCCCGCCCCCGCAGGCCTGCGGCCACCCAGGTCAGGCCGACCGGCTTCTCCTCCGATCCCCCGTCGGGCCCGGCGATGCCGGTGATCGCCAGCGCCAGCCGAGCGGGCGGGAAGCGGGTGAACGCCCCCTGCACCATCGCCTCCGCCACCTCGGCGGAGACCGCCCCGTGCCGCTCCAGCAGGCCGTGGTCGACCCCAAGCAGCTCCTCCTTCACGGTGTCCGAGTAGCTGACGATCCCGCCCAGGAAGTGGTCGCTCGCCTTCGGCACCTGGGTCACCACGTGGCCCAGCAGGCCACCGGTGCAGGACTCTGCGCTCGCGGCCTGCCAGCCGCGCCGGCGCAGCAGTTCGCCCAGCTGCCGGGCGGCGGCAACCAGCGTCTCGTCATCTGGGGGCGCGGCGAGCGCCGGCGCATCGGCCATCGGCGCATCG
>CAYXZN010000112.1:0-2633 GCA_964469325.1 uncultured Steroidobacteraceae bacterium | reverse complement strand
CCATCGGCGCATCGGCCATCGGCGGCTACCGGTAGTTCTCGAACTGGAGGGCGACCGGGTAGTCGAGCTCGCGCAGGAAGGCGATCACCTGTTGGAGCTCGTCCTTGCTCTTGCCGGAGACCCGGACCGCGTCCCCCTGGACCTGCGGCTTCAGCTTCCCGAAGCGCTCCCTGATCATCTTGCTGATCTCCTTGGCCTGGTCGGTGGTGAGGCCACGCTTGAGGCCGATCTGCTGGCGAACGGTGCCGCCCGACGCCGGCTCCAGCTTCCCCCAGTCGAAGATCTTCAGCGACAGCCCGCGCCGCACCGCCTTCGACTGGATCAGGTCCTTCACCGCGCCGGCACGGAACTCGTCGTCGGCGTGGAGCGTGATCTCACCCTTGCCGAGCTCCAGCGACACCTTGCTCCCCTTGAAGTCGTAGCGCGTCGCGACCTCGCGGCGCACCTGGTCGAGCGCGTTCACCAGCTCCTGCTGGTCGAAGTCGCTCACCACGTCGAACGAGCTGTCTGCCATGGTCTCCTTTCCTAGCCGATGCGTTCGATCCGCCACTCTACGACGGCTCCCGAGCCGCCCATGGCGCCGATCTCCACGCCGTTGATGCTGATCCGCACCGCCGCGGCGTTGCCGGCCCGAATCCGAATGGTGCGCTGCGCGCTGAGGTCGGCGGCGGTACCCGCCGGGACGTTGCGATGGCTCACCTCCGCCTTCCGCACGCCGTCCTCCTCCACCTCGAGGTACGAGATCCCGCCGCTCACCTCGAGCCGTCCGCTCAGCCCGGCCGGCGGCGCCACCACCACCCGCCGCGTCTCGGTCGCGCCCCCCTCGCCGGCGGCGAACGCGATGTCCCAGGTGCCCGGGGCCAGCGGCAGCTCGCCCGAGAAGCTGCCGTCGGCCGCAGCCGTCAGCTCGACCGGTGCGGGCACGGCGGGCGGACTGGCCTCGACGGGAACCTGCTGGCCGGCCAGGTTCAGGATCCGGAAGGTGAGCGGAGCCTGCTCGACCAGCGACGGCGTCGCGGTGACGACGGTCCCGGGGCCGGCACTGCCGCCCAGGGGTACGGGCGATCCGATGGACGCGTCGGGCTCTGGGGCGGTGACGGCGAGCTGCCCCGGTGACGGAGTGGGACTGGCCTCCCGTCCCACCAGGATCGTGACCCGCACCGACGGAGAGTCCCGGCCCGTAACCGGGTCGTTGGCGGTCAGGGTGATGACGTTCGAGCCGGGAACCAGCTCGACCGGGATCCGGAAGCTGCCGTCCGGCTCGGCGGTGAGGGTCGGGTTCTCGGCCAGCCCCTCGACGGTGATGCGGCCGTTCGGCACCGTCTCGCCGCGGATGACGTAGCGTGCCGCGGTCACGCTGGCGGCGTTGCCGGCTGGGTCGGTGACGCGCAGCTCGGGCGTGCCGGCGAAGGTGACGAACTCGTAGCCCAGCCAGGCCACGAAGAGCACGACCAGGGCGGTGAGGATCGCCGCGGCCACCGCGCCGGGGGTCACGACCAGGGCCCGCGAGCGTCGGGCGATCGGCCGGGGCATGGTCGGCGCCGTCGGACGCTGGGCCAGGGCCTCGGCACTCTCGATCCGGTACAGGTCGAGCAGGTACTCCGGGTCGAGGTTCAGGTACTCGGCGTAGTTGCGCAGGAACCCCTTGGTGTAGACAGGGCCGGGCAGGTCGCGGAACTCACTCCGCTCCAGGGCGGACAGGTAGCGGCTGCGGATCTTCGTGTCGCGCTCGACCCGCGCCAGGTCGATCCCCCGCTCCTCCCGCGCGTTCCGCAGGATCTCGCCGAGCTTGTGGGGCTTCTCGGTCACCCGTCATCACCGTCGGGACCGATCTCCCCGCCCCAGCCGTCGCTGGTCACCAGCACCTCGCGGAACCGGCTGCCGTCGGGCGGACCGACGATCCCCTTGTCCTCCATCTGGTCCAGGATCCGGGCGGCCCGCGCGTACCCGATGCGCAGCCGCCGCTGGAGCAGCGACGCCGATGCCTTGTCGTGGCGGCGCACGATGTCGACCGCTTCGCTGAAGAGCGCGTCGACGCCCTCGTCCTCGTCCTCGTCGCCCGGGCGCCCGCCCGGCTTCCCCTCGCGCCGCGGCGCGGTGATCTCCGGCCGGTAGTGGGGCGCCCCCTGCCCCTTCCAGTGACGCGCCAGCGCCTCGATCTCCGGGTCGGTGACCAGCACGCCCTGCAGCCGCACCGCGCGGGGCGCGTCGATCGGCTGGTAGAGCATGTCGCCGCGACCCAGCAGGTCCTCGGCGCCGGTCGTGTCGAGGATCGTCCGCGAATCGATGCCGCTGGTCATGGCGAACGCGATGCGGCTCGGGATGTTGGCCTTGATCAGCCCGGTGATTACCTGCACGCTGGGCCGCTGCGTGGCGACCACCAGGTGGATGCCGGTGGCGCGCGCCAGCTGGGCGATGCGGGTGATCGCGGCCTCTACCTCGTAGGCAGAGACCATCATCAGGTCCGCCAGCTCGTCGATCACGACCACCACGTACGGCATGCGGGCCTCGCCGGGCCGCAGCGACTCGTTGAAGCCGGCGATGTTCCGCACGCCGCGCTGGGCGAACTCGTGGTACCGCGCCTCCATGGTGCCGACCGTCCACTTCAGGGCGTTCAGCGCCTTGTCGGAGTC
>CAYXZN010000111.1:0-7084 GCA_964469325.1 uncultured Steroidobacteraceae bacterium | reverse complement strand
CGGCTGACCGAACCGATGCTGGATCAAGTCTTCCTTGAGGCTTCGCGCCTGGCGCAGAATTCGGCCGGCTAGAGGGCTCGTCAGCGGTGCGATTGGGGTCACTGGCTGCTCAAAGGCGCGATGCCAGCACCTCGGTGCCGTCGCCGGACAGCTCCTTGGCGGCTACGCCACGGCCCATCAGCGTCATCACGATGACCTCGGCCCGCCCCTTGACGACCGGGCCGTCACCGTGCGACCAGTCGATGTCCGTAGCCTCCAACCGAACGCCGGAGGCCCGCTTCTTCGCCCCGGTCCCTGCATCGGTGGTTGCCGCCGTCGTGACCACCAGCGCGAGGCGTTCAGAGGGCACATCGCGACTGCCCTCGCCCAGGGGTCGGCGCACGTCCTGGTGGTGAGTGAAGGTCTCAAGCAGGAGGGCGGGCGGCTTGTACATCCGATGCAGCCCGGAGCGAGGCGGGAGGGCGCGTAACCGCTCCACGATCTCGTCCGTACCGAGGTGCTCTCGCACGGCGATCGCACGTCGGCCCGCCCGTTCGAGCGAGAAGCCGGAGCGGATCAGGTTGCCGGGGACTTCACCAAGTCTCGCTTCAGCTGCGCTGAGGTAGTGGAGGGCCAGCTGCTTGACGGTCCATTCGGTGCAAAGCGAGGTCACGTGCCACTGCTCGGATTCGAGCCCAGCAAGGAACTCCACAAACTCGTCGCGTTCAGCCTGCACCGCTTCCGCGACGTCCACAGGCGTCCCTTCCCCGGCTGGGCCCGGCCTACCAGGTGGAGGGGAGATGTCAAGCTGCAACAGGACCTGGCACGAATCGGATCAAACTCGACTATCAGCCCACTCTTCCCGGGGCCTTCGGGGCAGTCTCGAACGGATGCCGAACGGGCTTCGTTGTTGACCACTTGGGCATTCCCTCGGTGAGCTCAAGCTGTCGTGGGACAAGCTCCAGCTCGACAATGACCGAGGACCGGAATGTGAGGTGCCCGCCAGGACACGACGGCGCCACTCGGCGAAGTACGAGCTCGAGGTCCTGACCGAGTACGAGCAGCTCGACCCGGAGTGCACGGGCACGCTGCTTCGGCGCTGCGGCCCGAACGACCGTGACCGGACCCCTCACGCAGGTCCAAGCGGGTGCATCCAGCGTCAGTTGTGGGCGCCCCGCGACCATCGAGTCCGCGCGCGGCAGTCACGGTTCCGCGACGTGGGATCGTCGGTGCTGAACGCTGGGTGGCCCCTGTGTGTCGGGCTGAGCTGAGACACCTGGTGTTCATGACATCCCTTCCAGGGTGAGAAGGATCACGTGACCGATGACGATGACCGCGACGGTGCTGCGCCGCGCAACAATGGCGTGATGGACCAGCCCCAAGATCATGAGCACGTCCTGGGGGCGCGGCCGCGCCGGCGAACGTTTATGGGGCGAGAAGAAGCTTCAGCTGCTGGCCGAGCGCGACCGCGGAGCGCTGCGCGCTCCTGCGGCACTGTCTCGGGACGTGCTGGCCCGGGTCGCCGAAGGTGTCACGAACCGAGAGATCGCGGATCGTCTGGTCATGTCGGTGCGCACCGTCGATCACGCGTGTCCACGGTGCTGAGAAGCTGCAGGTCGCGACGCGTGAGGCTGCGCCGGAGTGATACACGTCGACCGACAATACCTCACCGGTCTGCGCCAGGCCGCGCCGCTGGGTCTGACCGGCGGCCGTGGTCGGCGCGGCTCAGGACACCGGCGCGACCCGTCGTCCCCGCACCCGCCATCGGGGGCGTAGCACACCGAGTGCCAGCCCGGCGGACAGCGTGGCCGAGGCCACGCCCGCGACGGCGAGCCCGCCGGTGGCCAGGGTGACGCCGGCCAGCACGCTGCCGAACATCCCGGTGACGCCCATGGCGGCGTCCGCTGCGGCCTGAAGCCGTGGCCGATCTGGCCCGTCGATCGCGGCGGTGAGCGTCACGCTGCCGCCCACGAAGGCGAGGTTCCACCCGACCCCGAGCAGGAGCAGGGCCGGAGCGAGCAGCCTCGTTCCATACCCGTCGGCGAGGGCAACCAGCAGACCGGCCAGTGCCAGGGTGGCACCGCCGAGCATGATCAAGGGTCGCCCGCCATACCGATCGGCGACGCGGCCCGACAGCAAGGACGGCGCGTACATGCCGGCGGCATGCAGACCGAGAATCAGGCCGACGCCGGACAGCGCCGTGGCGTCGATGTCGTGGCCGGTGCGGGTGAGGTGCACCGGGGCGATCGACATGACGCCGACCATGACCAGGTTGGCGATGGTGAGCGCGGCCAGGCCGGGACGTGCCGACGGATGGAGCAGTTCGCGCAGCGGCGGGCGCCCGCGGGGGGGCCGGTCGCGGCCGTCGCCGCCGGTGAGCTGTCGCGCCACGAGGAGCGGGTCGGGGCGCAGCGCCGTCCCGATGATCGCGGCGGCGACCGCGAAGGCGACCGCGGCCAGGAGGAACGGCCCGGCGGCCGCCGGCAGCCCGAGGCGGTCCGCTAAGCGGGCCGACGGTCCGACCACCAGCGGCCCCACCGTGATGGCAACCGCCGTGCCCGACAGGACCAGCCCTATCGCGGCCCCGCTGCGGCCGGGCAGGTCCGTTGCGGCGAAGCGCGACGCGGTGCTGGCGGCCTCCCCGCCGCCGAACAGGAGCATCGCGACCAGCAGCAGGGGCAGGCTGCTCAGCGAGGTGGCGGCAACCGCCAGCGCGGCGCCGGCGGCGCCGACTTGCCAGCCCCAGCGCAGACCGCGCCGGCGCCCGTGGCGCTGCATGACCGCACCGAGCGCCACCGCCGCGACCGTCGTGCCGGTCACGGCCGTGGCAAGCGGCAGCCCGCTCGCGGCGACGCCGCCGAGGTCGGCGGCGATGATGCCGCCCACGGTCACGGCTGCGGCCAGTCCGGTGCCGCCGACAAGCTGGGCGGCGAGCAGGGTCAGGGTGGCGCGCGTACGGACGGCGTCGGTGTGCGCGGCTCGGGGGATGTTCACCTGCGGTCCTCGGATCGGGTGACCGTCAGGTTCCGCGGGGACGGCGGTGCTGGCGTCGGCGTGGCACACCCACAAACCGCCTGGCCACTGCCTACACGACTGCCCACCCGGGCCGCACGGCGTAGAGTGCGCCGATGGAGCTGCTGGAGCGCGAGGAGATCGTTGATTGGCTGGCGGCCGACCTCCGACAGGCCGCGGCGGGTCGCGGACGGCTCGTCGCCGTCAGCGGACCGGCCGGAATCGGCAAGACCGCCGTCGTCGACGCCTTCCTCGCTGCACATGCCTCCGGTGCGCGGGTGCTGTCGGCCGCGTGCGACGACCTCGTGACCCCGCGCCCGCTCGGGCCGCTCCTCGATCTCGCACCCGTATTCGGCGACGATCTTCGGGCGGCGTTGCACGCCGGCCTCGACCCGGGACGGCTCTACCCGCTCGTCCTCCAGGAGCTGTCTCGTCCGCCCCAGCCGGTCGTTGCGGTCGTCGACGACCTGCAGTGGTCGGAC
This sequence comes from uncultured Steroidobacteraceae bacterium, assembly GCA_964469325.1. GTDB lineage: Bacteria > Chloroflexota > Limnocylindria > QHBO01 > QHBO01 > CAYXZN01. Next base: position 3,611 of record CAYXZN010000111.1, on the reverse strand, counting down.
CAGGCGACCCTCGACGCGCTCGTCTATGTCGCCCGGCGCCTCGATCGGCTCCCGCTCCTGCTGGTTTTGTGCTCCCGCGACGACGCGGATGCGGGGGCGGCGCTGCGCCGCGTGGTCGCTGCGGCGCCGCCCGGGGTGGCCAGACGGGTCGAGCCGGCGCCTCTGTCGGTCGCAGCGGTTGCCGTCCTGGTCGGCGACCGCGCCTCCGAGGTCCACGCCCGCACCGGCGGGGTGCCCTTCTACGTCCGCGCGCTGGCGCAGCACGGCGCGGCGGGGGTGCCCGGCGACGTGCGCGACGTCGTCCTGGCGCGGGTCACGGCTCTGCCGGATGTCACCCGCGAGGTGCTGGAGCTGCTCGCCGTGGCCCCCGCCGGGCTCGCCCCCGCCGAGCTCGACCGGGTCGTGCCGGGGTGGGAACAGCCTGCCGTGACGGCCGAGCACGCCGGGCTGCTGGTGGATGCGGACGCCACCATCGGGTTCGCCCACGAGCTGGTCCGCGACGTGATGCGCGCCTCCCTGCCGGCGGTGCGGCAGCGTGAACTGCACCGGCGGGTGCTGGCCGGCCTCGACGCCGATGCGGACGCGACCCGCGTCGTGCACCACGCCGTGGCGGCCGGCGACGTGGCACGGCTCGTTCCAGCCGGCTTGGCGGCCGCCCGCGCTGCACGCGCCGCCCATGCGCACCGGCAGGCGCTTGCGCACTACGACCGGGTCGCGGCTCACCTCGACCTCGTCGCCGAGCCCGAACAGCCAGCGGTGTGCGAGGAGCACGCCGAGGAGTGCTTCGCCGCCGGACGGCCGCAGGAGGCGCTGGATGCGCTCGCCGGAGCCATACAGCGGCACGAGAGGCGCGGCAACGACCGCGACCGCGGACGGCTGCTCGCCCGGCGGGCGCACTACCTCGCACGGATGGGTCTCCACCGCGAGGAGGGCGCGGCGGTCGCGGCGGCGCTTGACGTGCTCGAAGCACTGGAGCCGGGGATCGAGCATGTCCACGCCCACCTCCACGGCGCGGCCCACCACCTCGACGCGTGGGAGCTGCCTGCCGCGCACCGGTCGGCACGGCGCGGGCTCGACCTCGCGAAGGCGGCTGCCGCCGACGACCTGCACGCCTACGCGTTGACCCTGCTCGGCGCCGTGCGGTGCGCCCAAGGGGAGGTCGAGGTCGAGGCCGGGCTGGCCGACCTGATGGAGGCGATCGCGGCTGCCGAGACGATTGGCCACCCGGGCCTCGTCGACGTCGCCCGCAGCGAGCTCGTCGAGGTCCGGCTCGAGCACCGCCAGCTCGGCCCCGCGGAGGTCGATCTGGCTGCGGCGCTTGCCCACGCCGAGGTCCACGAACACCACGGCATCCACGCGCAGCTGACCGTCCAGCGCAGCCGGTTGCTGCTCCACCGGGGGCGGCTCCACGATGCCCTTGCCGCCGCCCGGGACGCTTTGGACGCCGCCGGGGCCGCCCCGCTGGTGCAGTGGCAGGCACGCGTGCAGGCCGCGTGGGCGCTGGTGCGGCTGGGGGATCCGAAAGCCGACGCGGCGACCGCAGAGGTCGTGCGGAGCTCAACAGGCCTGGCGCCGCGCTTCCAGGCGCGGGCGGTGTCGCTCAAGGCAGAGCATGCGTGGCTGCACGGACGGCTGACCGACCTCCCCTCCCTGACCGACGCCCACGCCCGGTCGCTCGGGACCGGGCTCGCGTGGGTGATCGGCGACCTCGCCCGTTGGCGGTGGCGGCACGGCGAAACACCGGATCCGCTCGGTCCGTCGCCGCCGCCGTTCGAGGCAGCACTTGCAGGCGACTTCGCGAATGCGTTCGCGGTGTGGCAGACACGCGACGAGCCCTACGAAGCAGCACTGGCGGCGGTCGACGCGTCGGACCCCGACGTGCTGCTCGACGCGCTGGCGATCGCGGACGGGCTCGACGCGCGACCGCTCGGCGCCCTGCTGCGACACCGGCTGCGGGCCCTGGGGGTCCGGCGCCTGCCTCGCGGTCCGCAGGCCGCCACCCGCCGCAACCCGGCCGGCCTCACGACGCGCCAGGTCGAGGTGCTCGAGCATCTCGCCGCCGGCCGTACCAACACCGAGATCGCGGACGCGCTGGTCATCTCGGCCCGCACGGTCGACCACCACGTCGCGGCGGTCCTCACCAAGCTCGGCGTCGGCACGCGCGGAGAGGCGGTCCGCCAAGCGCGGACGCTGGGGCTGCTGGACGAGCCGACCGCGCCCTGATCCCGCGACCGTGACCGCAGAGACAGCACGTGCACCGCTGCTGGCCGGGCGAGCCGCCGTTCGATGGCGTTCGCGCGCAGTCCTGGTCCTCACGGGCCCTTGCGTCCAGGCTCGCCCCACCCGCGATGTTCCCGTAGCCGGGCGTCGCTCCCGACACGCGCCGAAGTGGGCGCGGACAATTGCCTATCGCCCGTTGGACGTACCGCCAGCAGCGGTTATCCACACGTCAGTGCAACCACTGCACTTGACGCTGTACAGCATCTACACTTACCCTCGTGAAGCGACGAGACCTCATCAGACAGCTCCGTGACGCAGCCAGCGACGCGAAGCTCGAGTTCACGTCGCTGCGCAACACCGGCGGTCACGAGGTCTTCACGCTCGACGGTCTGCGCATCCCGATCCCGAACCACCGGGAGATCGCGGAGGGCACGGCCAGGTCGATCTGGCGCCAGGCGGCAACCAAGCTCGGAGAGGAGTGGTGGACATGACCACCTACCAGGTCACTGCCTCCCGCGATGGTGACTGGTGGTCGCTCGTGGCCCCGAACGTCGGGGGACGCGAGGTCGCTTCCCAGTCACGCCGGCTCGACCAGGCGGATGCCGCCATCCGCGAGGCGATCGCTCTGGTCCTCGACGTCGAACACGACGCGTTCGACGTCGACATCACGCCGGACCTGGAGCGCGTCGAGGTGTCCGACGAGACCCTTGAGATCCTCGCCCTTCGCCGTGAACTGGCTGAGCTCAACGACCGAGCGCACCGTCGGACCCCGGCCGCGGTCGCCGAACTCCGGGCAGCCGGGCTGACGGTCCGCGATGTCGCGCAACTCCTCGGCGTCACAGCCTCGCGGGTCTCCCAGATCGAGAAGCAGGATCACATGGCGAACTCCGCCTAACGCCCGTAGGAGCTACCCGTGCGTGTCGCCAGCGCGTCACGCGCAACACGGTCCTTGGGCCCGAAGGTCCGCAGTCTCACGCGGCGCTCTGGAGATCGGGGACAGGGCGTCTGCTTGCCCTTCCGAGTGGCGATGGTTATGGGCGAATGATCGCGCTCGTGACGACGATCAAAATCACTGCGGCCGTGATGTAGCCGGAGCAGTTCTCAGCAGGACCTCCGAGAACGAGCGGCTGGTCGACGCGCTGTCATGGGTCGTGGCGTAGCCACCTGGTGAGCGCTGCCACCACCGGCTCGACCTCGTTGGCGTATGCGCCCGGCCCGATCTCAGCGAGACGGTCCTGCGCTTCCTGGATCAGCTCCTCCGCTGCGGCCACCTCGCCGTTGAGAACCGCGAGCACGATGATGCGGCAGATCCCCACCGACTGCCGGCTGCCGGGATGCCGGAGTGACGTACCCCAGCGCGCTGGTCGCGGTTCGGGCTCGATAGCCCTCGT
>CAYXZN010000110.1:0-7100 GCA_964469325.1 uncultured Steroidobacteraceae bacterium | reverse complement strand
GGGGCGGGGCTTCTGCAGCGGCGCGGACCTGCGCGGGGGCGAGGGGGAGCGACAGTTCCGCCGCGTGCTGACCGACGAGTACAACCCGCTGGTGGCCGCGGTTCGCGAGCTGCCCAAGCCGGTGATCGGAGCCGTGAACGGCGTGGCGGCCGGGGCCGGGGTTAGCCTGGCGCTGGCCTGTGACCTGGTGGTGGCCGCCGAGGAGGCACGCTTCATCCTGGCCTTCGTGAAGATCGGACTGGTGCCGGACTCCGGTTCGACCCGGACGCTGGTGCGCGCCCTGGGCCGTCACCGGGCGGCGCAGCTCATCTTCACCGGTGAACCGCTCACCGCGAAGGGAGCGGCCGGGGCGGGCCTGGTGGCTGCCGTGGTCCCGGCCGCCGAGCTGCCAGCGGCGGCTGCGGAGCTGGCACGCCGCCTCGCATCGGGGCCCACGAAGGCGATCCGCTACGCGAAGGGGCTGATCAACCGGGCCGAGCAGGACGACCGGGGCGAGTCGATGGCGCTGGAGGCCGCACTCCAGGAGCTGGCCGGGCGGACCGAGGACCACGCCGAGGGGCTGGCCGCGTTCGCCGAGAAGCGAGAGCCGCGGTTCGGTGGACGATAGTCGGCTGCCCGAGGTGCGGCGGCTGGGGGTGCTGGGCGCGGGCACCATGGGCAGCGGGATCGTGCAGGTGGCGGCGGAGGCCGGCCTCGAGGTGCTGGTCCACGACCCCGCCAGCGGAGCGGTCGAGCGGGCCAGGGCGCGCATCGCCGGCTTCATCCTGCGGAAGGTCGACAAGGGGCAGCTGTCCGACCACGAGGCGTCAGTGGCGCTGGGACGGATCGAGGTGGCAACCACGCTGGAGGCGCTGGCGGTCTGCGACGCGGTGGTCGAGGCGATCCCCGAGGAGCTCGAGCTGAAGCGCGACGCGTTCCGCCGCCTGGACGCCGAGGCCGATCCGGCGACACTGCTCGCCACCAACACCAGCTCGCTGCCGGTGGCCCGCATCGCGGCTGCCACCAGCCGTCCGGACCGGGTGGTCGGGATGCACTTCTTCAATCCGGTGCCGCTGATGGCGCTGGTGGAGGTGGTGGCCGGCCCGATGAGCTCGGCCGAGGTGATCGCGCGCACCGAGGGGCTGGCGCGACGGTTGGGCAAGACACCCGTGGTGGCCGCCGATACCCCCGGCTTCATCGTCAACCGGGTGGCGCGTCCCTTCTACCTGGAGGCGCTGCGGATCGTGGGCGAGGGGGCGGCGTCGGTCGAGGAGGTCGACGGGGCGATGCGGCAGATCGGCTTCAGGATGGGGCCCTTCGAGCTGATCGACGCCATTGGCCTCGACGTGAACCTGGCGGTCAGCCGCTCGGTCTTCGACCAGTCCTTCCACGACCCACGCTACCGGCCCCACCAGCTGCAGCGGGCCCTGGTCGACGCCGGGCGCCTCGGCCGCAAGACCGGCGGCGGCTTCTACGACTACGGCGCCGATGGAGACCGTGGGACCTCCTGGCCCGGGATCGAGCGGCGGCCGCGTGTTCCCGACGGCGAGCGGCTGCTGGCCGACCAGATCGCGGCCCGGATCCTGGCCACGCTGGTCAACGAAGCGTCCAGCGCGGTGGCGGACGGCGTCGCCAGCCCTCACGCGGTCGACACGGCGATGCGCCTGGGGACCAACTACCCGCACGGCCCGCTGGAGTGGGGCGAGCGGATCGGCCTCGACCACGTGGTCCACAGCCTCGACGCGCTGCATGCCGCCGTCCCCGACGGCCGTTACCGTGTGACGCCGCTCCTCCGCCGCCTCGCGGAGCGCGGCGGCTCGTTCTTCGAGGCGTGATCGAGCCGCTGCCCGGACGGTACCGGGCGGTCGTCTTCGACATGGACGGGCTGCTGCTCGACACCGAGGTGCTCTGGCAGAGCTCCGAGGAGGAGCTGTTCCGGCGATACGGGGACACGTTCAGCCTGGCGGACAAGCTCCAGGTGATCGGCACCTCCTTCGACCACACGGCGCGCTTCTTCGCCGGGCGGCTGGGACAGCCGCTGGAGCGGGGCCCGGAGCTGGTTCGCGAGCTGCTCGACCTGATGCACGCCGAGGTCCGGCGCGAGGTGGCGGCCCGCCCGGGAGCGATCGAGCTGGTCGAGCGCCTGCGCGGCCACGTGCCGCTGGGGCTGGCGTCGAACTCGCCGCGCTTCCTGGTCGACGAGGCCCTCCGCAGTGCGGGTCTGGACGACGCGTTCGACGCCGTGGTGACCTCGGACGACGTCGAGCGCCCGAAGCCGGAGCCGGACCTCTACCTGCTCGCCTGTCAACGCCTGGGTGCCGCGCCGGGCGAGACGCTGGCGCTGGAGGACTCGCCGTCGGGCGTGGCCGCGGCCAAGGCGGCGGGGCTCGACTGCATCGCCGTCCCGCAGTACGCCGAGACCGACGTGTCCGCCGCGGACCGGATCATCGACTCGCTGGAGGAGCTGCTCGCAGACCGCTAGGCTTGGCGCATGTGTCGAAGCATCAAGACCCTGCGCAGCGGGGCGACGCCGGCGGCGGACGACGAGATCCGCGCCGCCGCCCTCCAGTACGTGCGGAAGGTGAGCGGCTACCGCAGCCCGTCGCGGGCCAACGAGGTCGCCTTCGAGGCCGCCGTGGAGGAGGTCGCCGCCGCCTCGGCCCGGCTGCTGTCCGAGATCAGCGCCACCCACCCGGCGGCCAGACGCGGCTGAAGAGCTGGCCGGTGCTAGCATCGGCCTGATGCCTGCTCGCGACCCCGCTCGCACCGCCGTGGTGGTCGACGGCCTGCGGACGCCGTTCGGCCGGTACGGCGGCGCGCTGGCCGGGGTACGGCCCGACGACATGGCTGCGCACGTCATCCGCAGCCTGCTCGAGCGGAACGGGGTGGAGCCGGGGCAGGTGGAGGACGTGATCCTGGGCGCGGCCAACCAGGCCGGTGAGGACAACCGTAACGTTGGGCGCATGGCTGCCCTGCTGGCCGGGATGCCGGCCGAGGTGGCAGGCCAGACCGTCAACCGGCTCTGCGGCTCGGGTCTCCAGGCAGTCGTCGCCGCGGCCCACGCCATCGCCCACGGGGATGGAGACGTGTTCATCGCCGGCGGGGTGGAGTCGATGACGCGCGCGCCACTGGTGATGGCCAAGCCGTCCGCCGCCTTCCCGCGCGGCGAGCAGACCCTGTACGACACCACCCTCGGCTGGCGGTTCACCAACCCGCGCCTGGCCGATGCCTACTATCCCTACTCCATGGGCGAGACGGCCGAGAACGTGGTCGAGCGCTGCGGCGTGACTCGCGAGGAGCAGGACGCGTTTGCGCTGCGTTCCCAGCAGCGCTGGTCGGCCGCGCAGGCGGCCGGCGGCTTCGACGACGAGGTGGTGCCGGTCGAGGCGCCCGCTCGGTCGGGGAGGCGTGGAGAGATGGTGACGGTCGAGGTCGACGAGCATCCTCGGCCGGAGACCACCCTCGAGCAGCTCGCCGCGCTGAGGCCCGCCTTCAAGCGCGACACCACCGGCTCGGTGACGGCCGGCAACAGCAGCGGCATCAACGATGGCGCCGCCGCGCTGCTGTTGATGTCCGAGTCGCGGGCCCGCGAGCTCGGGCTGCACCCGATGGTCCGCTTCGTCGCCTCCGCGGTTGCGGGGGTCGATCCCGCCACCATGGGTCTGGGGCCGATCCCCGCCAGCCGCAAGGCGATGGGGCGCGCGGGCGTCGGCGCCGACCAGCTCGACGTGGTCGAGCTGAACGAGGCGTTCGCCTCCCAGGCGCTGGTCTGCATCCGGGAGCTGGCCCTCGAGCCAGACAAGGTCAATCCCAACGGAGGCGCGATCGCCATCGGCCACCCGCTCGGCGCGTCGGGTGCTCGGCTAACCGCCACCCTGGCGCACGAGATGCGCCGACGCGGCGCCCGTTACGGGCTGTCGACCATGTGCATCGGCGTCGGGCAGGGCATAGCCGCCGTCTTCGAATCGGTCGAGTAGCTCGGCTTCACTGAACATTCGCCGGCCCGACGTCGATCCGACATCCCCTCGACAACCGCCCGACGCCGATGCCGCCGATGGTGGTCGTGCGCCGAGGCAGGTTCGGCGCGGCAGGCCAGCCGAGTGGCCGTAGCGAGGACATCAGCCATGCGTCGACTCATCGTCTCCTCACTCGCCGCCGGACTCCTTTCGATGGCGGGGATCGGCGCCGCGGCGGCAACGGGTCCGCCGGCCATCGGCTTCTACGTCGACGGCGAGCTCTACCGGACGGTCGGCACGCCGACCGACCTCTCGGGCACGGGGGCGCCGCCGCACACGTACGACGTCATCTACGCGCTGGGGCCGGGGCTGATGAACGTCGCCGAGTCGAAGCCGGGGGACCCGGACTACAACGGGGGCCGATGGCGGGTGCTGCCGGTCACCTGGATCGGTGCACCAGTGCAGCTGACCAGCGCTGAGCATGTCCTCGCGGCCGCCGTGGCTGGCGACGTCGTGATCTCAAGCACACCCGTGAACTCGTTCGTCTGCCCGGTGATCCAGGATCCCGGTTCTTGACCGGGCACCGCAGTGCGACGTGAGCGAGCGCCGGGCATCCGCCCGGCGCTCGCAGTCGCGCTGGTCGAGGCCGTCAGGTCGTGGGCTCGTCGACCGCATCGCTGTCAGGGCCCGGCCCGCCGAAGCCCGGCCCACCGCGCCAGTGGCCGCGCGGCCCGAAGCCGCCCCGCCCACCGGGACCGAACGGCGGGTCGCCGCCCTCGTCGAGCCACGCCTCGAGCCGCTCGTACACGCGGTCGGCCCGTTCCTGGCTGATCAGGCCCTCGGCGACCGCGGTCTCGAGGTCCGCCTGCGCCTCGGCCAGGATCTCCTGCTTCACCGTGTCGTACGAGACGCCCTGCTGCTCGGCCAGTTCCTCGAGCGTGGCGTCGTCGCGCAGCTCGGCGAGCAGGTCGCCCGGCTCCATGCTCAGCGTCTGGGCGGCCACCGTCAGCACGTCGTGCAGGAGGAAGGCGCGCGCCCGCTGGCCGATCTCCTTCCACACCAGGCGCGGGTGTCCGGCCAGGATGCGGCACATCTCGAGATCCGCCTCGGCGATGTTCTCCTTGATCGCGGCCGCACGATCGGCGTCGAGGTCGCCGGCCTCGACGGCCGCGTCGATTGCCGCCTCCATGGCGGTCCGCCACGCCTCCTCCAGCGCTGCCTCGTCGCTGGCGAGCTGGCCGGCGAAGGTGCTGAGGAAGACGTCGCAGTACTCACCCTCGCCAAGGGCTGGAATCGTGTCCGCATCGTTCCCGGATGGGGATGAGCTGGAGGGGGCGGCCAGGACGCCGCCGATGAGGGTTCCGCCGACCAGGGCGGTCGCCATCAGCACGCCCGCCGCTCCGAGGATCTTCATGCTTCGCATCTGCCGGTCCTCTCGGATGTGTTGCTGCCGCGCCGATCAACTGGCGCAGGGCTCATGCTGGGCACCCGGCGTGAAGATCGGGTCAAGATCGGCGGCTCCGGCCTTGACATCCTCTTCATCCGCTGCTGGCTAGGATGCGTTCCATGGCCGAGCGCGCACGGATCCTGATCGTGGAGGACGAGCCGCAGCTGCGCGGGCTGCTCCGCCTGTACCTCGAGCGCGAGGGGTACGCGGTGGCGGAGGTGGGCGACGGCGCCGCTGCGCTTGTGGCGATCGACGTGGATCCTCCGGACCTGGTGGTGCTCGACCTGATGCTGCCCACGATGCAGGGCGAGACGGTGCTGGAGTCGGTGCGCTCGACGTCGGAGATCCCGGTCCTCATCACCAGCGCCAAGCGCAGCGACGCGGAGCGGATCAGCGGCCTGCGCCTGGGCGCCGACGACTACCTGTCCAAGCCGTTCAACCCCCACGAGCTGACCGCCAGGGTCGCCGCCATCCTGCGTCGAACCGCGCCGCGAGCGACCGAGACGGAGGGGATCGTCAGCTTCGGGGAGGGACGCATGGTGCTCGACGTGGCCAGCCGGCGCTACAACCTGTCGGACGGCGAGCGCGGCCGGCTGACCCCCGGCGAGACGCGGCTGCTGCTCGCGCTCGCACGCAGGCCCGGTGCAATCATGTCGCGCGGCCAGCTGCTGGAGCAGGTGGCCAGGCGGCCCGAGGAGGTGTACGACCGGGTGGTCGACGTCCACGTCGCGAACCTGCGTCGCAAGCTCGGTGACGACGCCGGCGACCCGTGGCTGATCGAGACCGTTCCCGGCACCGGCTACCGACTGGTGGCGAGGGTCGCTCCGGCATGAGCGACAGCGACGGCAGTGCCGCTCCGGCGCGCAGTCCCCGGCGGCCGCTCGTGCTCCGGCTGGCGGTCCCGCTGGCGCTGGCGGTGGTGCTGGTGCTGCTGGTGGTCGGCCTGGTCGTCAACCGCGTGGTGAGCCGAGGCTTCGAGCAGACCCTGACCGAACAGCAGCAGGCTCGGCTGGAGGTGGTGGCCGACGGGCTGGCACCGCTGGTCCAGCTGCCCGCGGGGCGGGGCGTCCGTCCCGGGATCCAGGCCACCCTGCGGGGCATCGCCAACCAGTCGTCGGGGCACGTGGTTCTGCTGGACGCGAGCGGACGCGTCGTGGCCCAGGCCGGCAGGCTCCCGCCGGGCGGGCCGGGCGAGCGCATCGAGCAGCCGCTGGTCGACGGCGGCGCGCGGGTGGGGACGCTGGTGGTCGAGCTGCCCGCCGCCCCGCCCGGCGAGGGCGCCTTCCTGCGCGTCTTCAACCTCACCCTGGTGATCACCGGCATCGTGGCCGTGGTGGTGCTGGTCGGGCTGTCGGGCCTGCTGGCCGAGCACCTCACCCGTCCGCTGCGGGCGATCGCGGCCGCGGCTCGACGCCTGGAGAGTGGCGACCTGACGGTGCGCGCCACCGGCGGCGCCGACGCCGAATCGGCAGAGCTGGCAGAAGCCTTCAACTCGATGGCCGGTCGCCTCGAGCGCTCCGAGATGCTGCGGCGGCGAGCCGCCAGCGACATGGCACATGACCTCGCCACGCCGGCCACGCTGCTCGAGTCCCAGCTCCAGGCGATGGTCGACGGCATCGTCCCGGCCGACCGGGAGCAGCTTGAACGAGCCCGCGCGGCCGCCGCAGCGCTGAGCGGCGTGATCGTGCAGCTCGGCGAGCTGGCCAGCGCGGAGGCGG
>CAYXZN010000109.1:0-7182 GCA_964469325.1 uncultured Steroidobacteraceae bacterium | reverse complement strand
TGGTGGACGGTGCTGAGCTTGAGGCAGGCGAGGGCCTCCATTCGGCGGTCGCCTTTGCGTTTGAAGAAGTCCCGGGCCCGGTTCAGCGCTGACAGCGCCCCCTCCCAGTCTCCGCGCATCCCGAGCGCCTCGCCCAGGAGCAGGCTGAGCCGCGCGTTCTCCTTCACGGTGCGATCCGGCAGCTGCGAGATCCACTCGTCGACCATTCCCAGCCGACCCTCCGAGACGACGTCCTCCCCGTACCGCGCGATCAGCCGCGCGGCCTGGCGCTGGAGCCCCGCCTTGAGGTAGTGGTGGATCGCCTCCGGCCACTGGGCGCTCGTCTCGTAGTAGGAGGCGGCATGGATGTGGAGCCCCGCCACCTCCGCGTCGGACCGCTCCGCCAGCAGCCGGTCTTCGAGGAAGTCCCGGAACAGGTGGTGGTACCGATAGCGCGCCTCGTCCACCCGCTGGGTGAAGAGACCCCGCTGCTCGAGATCGGCGAGCTCGTGGGACCCGTCCTGGATCCCGGTCAGCCGCTCCGCCAGCTCGGGCGTGATCTGGGACAGGATGGAGGTGGAGAGCAGGAAGTTGCGGGTCTGCTCGGTCTGCTGGTCGAGCACCTCCTCTGCCAGGAAGGCGAACAGGTCGCTGTCCGACTCGCCGGCGATCGACTCGATGAACCGGCGCCGCTCCTCGGGCGTCGCGCGTTCGCGGAGGGAGACCTCGACCAGCTGGAGGCTGGCGGCCCAGCCCTCGGTGCGCCGTTCGAGCTCCGCCAGCTCCGTCGGATCGAGCGGGTCGTGGTAGATGTCGCGGAATAGGCGGTCGATCTCGTCATCGGTGAAGCGGAAGTCATCGGTCCCGATCTGAGCGTAGCCGCCGTGGGTCTTGAAGCGCGCGAACTGGAGGCGCGGCTTGTTGCGCGAGGCGAAGACGAAGCGACAGGTGGGAGGCGCGTCGCGCAGGATCTGGTTCCAGAGGCCGCGCACCTCGGTGACGCTCGAGACGTACTGCCAGTCGTCGACGATGAAGGTGCACGGCTCGAGCAGCCGCTCGTGCATCTCGCTGAGCAGGTAGGCCGCGACCCCGGGGCGGCTGGTTCCCGGCCCGCCCAGCTGTCGAAGCATGCTGGTCGTGCGCCGACCGAAGCCCGGGTGGCGCTGCCGGATCGCCTCGACGAGGTAGGTGATGTGGAGCGACCAGTCGCGGTCGTTCCGGTCGAGCTTGTACCAGTAGCAGGGAAAGCTCACCTCCCGCTCCCACTGCCACAGCAGGGTCGTCTTGCCGTAGCCGGCATCCGCGGCCAGGACGACCGCGCGGCAGCCGGCGTTGGCGTGCAGCCAGTCCAGCAGCCGCCCGCGGCGCAGGGTGGGCGTGACGTACCGCGGCGGGATGACCTTGTTGTAGATGATCGGGTAGGTGTAGTCGAAGTCGCCCATCGGTCCTGCCACGCTCGCCCTGAAGCCACGCAGCCGATCGGCGACGTCCCGCCCCGCGCCGCCCACACGGCCCCGGCAGCATACGACCGCCCGCTTACTGCGTCATTACTGGCCCCTTACTTTTCTCACGCCGATGCCGCCGACGGGCTATCGTGCACACGCGGAGGACAAACCGATACGCACCTTCATCGGCCTGGGCGGCAACCTCGGCGACGCACGTGCGACGTTCGTCCGCGCGCTCGCCGAGCTGCGGCTGATCGCCACCGTCACGCGCACCTCGTCCCTTTACCTGTCGGCGCCGCGCGACATGCTCGACCAACCCGACTTCCTGAACGCGGCGGTCGAGATCGTCAGCGAGATGGATCCCCGCGAGCTGCTGCGCCAGCTGAAGCGGATCGAGGAGCAGCTGGGGCGCGACCCCGGCGGCCCGGAGTACGGGCCGCGGCCGATCGACCTGGACATCCTGGCCATGGACGGGCGCTGCGTGGAGGACCTGGAGGTCCGGCTGATCGTGCCGCACCCGCGGCTCCCCGAGCGGCGCTTCGCGCTGGAGCCGATCGCCGAGCTCGATCCCGACTTCCAGCCCTGGCGCAACTGCGCCGATCTTCGCGCGGACGTGACGGTGGCCGATCTGCTCCCCACCGTGGCCGACCAGTCCTGCCAGCGGATCGCCGGACCCGACTGGGCCGATGAGCGGCCCAAGGGGAACGGCATGACGCCCGCCCACTGAGCGCGGCGAGACCGACTGGCGGCTAGAGGCGGACCTTTGGTGGCTTGCCGGCGTCGAAGACGTGGACCGTGTCGATGAACCGGACCAGCCCCCGCCGGTAGCTCATCAGCAGCGAGTGGGTGCGGGCGCCGCCGCCGAAGTAGCGGACGCCCCGCAGCAGCTCCCCGTCGGTGACGCCGGTGGCGCAGAAGACGACGTTCTCCCCGGGTGCCAGGTCCTTGGTGCTGTAGATCCGGTGCGAGTCGTCGACGTCGACCCCCATCCGGCGGGCGCGCTCCCTCTCCTCGTCCGAGCGCCACCGGAAGCGCGCCTGGATCTCGCCGCCCATGCACTTCAGGGCTGCCGCCGTCAGCACGCCCTCCGGCGCGCCGCCGATCCCCATCACCGCGTGCACGCCGGTGCCCGACACCGCCACGCTGATGCCGGCGGTCAGGTCCCCGTCGCCGATCAGCTTGATGCGGGCCCCAGAGTCGCGCACCTCGCGGATCAGCTCCTCGTGCCGCGGACGGTCGAGGATCACCACCAGGATGTCGGAGCGGGCGCGCCCCAGGTCGCGAGCGACGGTGTCGATGGTGCGCTCGACGGGGTCCTCGATGCTCACGTTGCCGACGCTCTGCGGCCCCACGATCAGCTTGTCGAGGTACGTGTCGGGGGCGTGCATCAGCCCGCCCTCCTCGGCAGCGGCGAGCACCGAGGTCGCGTTCGGGGAGCCGGAGGCGACCAGGTTCGTCCCCTCCAGCGGGTCGACCGCGATATCCACCTTCAGCGCCGCCTCCGGGTTGCCGACCCGCTCGCCGATGTAGAGCATGGGCGCCTCGTCGCGCTCGCCCTCGCCGATCACGATGGTGCCGCTGATCTCCGCCTCGTCCATGGCGCGGCGCATCGCCTCGACGGCGGCCATGTCGGCGCCGTGCTTGTCGCCGCGCCCCATCAGCCGCGCAGCCGCCAGCGCGCCCGCCTCGGTGGCGGCCACCGCCTCGACGGTGATCAGCTTGTCCATCGGCCCCTCTACCTCCGGCTGCTCGCCCGCCCGGGGCGGGAATGCGGTGGTGGTCATGCTGTGCCCTCGCTCTCGCTGGCAAGCGGCGCGCTCGGGAACGCCGGCTCAGTCTGCTCTGCTGCGTCTCGCGGCTGTCAGTGCCTGAAGTGTCGCCTCCCGGTGAAGACCATGGCCATGTGGTGGCGGTCCGCCACCTCGATCGCCATCTCGTCGCGGATGCTGCCGCCGGGCTGAATGATGGCGGTGACGCCCGCCTGGGCCGCAATCTGGATGCCGTCGGGGAACGGGAAGTAGGCGTCGGAGGCCATCACCGACAGGGGCGCTCGCTCCCCGGCCTTGCGCAGCGCGACGTCGACGCTCACCACCCGCGACGGCTGGCCGGCCCCCATGCCCACCATGGCGTGCTTCTTGGCCAGAACGACCGCGTTCGACTTCACGTGCCGCACCGCGCGCCAGGCGAACAGCAGGTCGGTCAGCTCCTCCAGGGTCGGCCGCCGCTGGGTGACCACCTGGAGCTTGTTGCGGTCCTCCTCGAGCGAGTCGAAGGTCTGCACCAGCAGCCCGCCGCCGATCCGCTTGAAGTCGAAGTTGCCGATCCCCAGCTCCGGCCCGTCGCTCTGGGCTTCGGGCACCTCGATGATCTCGAACCCCTTCTTGGTGCGCAGGATCTCCAGCGCCTCGGGCGTGTAGCCGGGGGCCACGATGGCCTCGAAGAAGCCGGGCCGGATGGCGCGGGCGGTCGCCTCGTCCACCGTCCGGTTGGCGCCGATGATCCCGCCGTAGGCGCTGACGCTGTCTCCCTCCAGCGCCAGCCGGAACGCCTCGGCCAGGTCGACCACGCTGGCCAGGCCGCACGGGTTGCCGTGTTTGACGATGGCCACGGTCGGCGTCTTGAAGTCCGAGGCGATGGTCCACGCCGCGTCGAGGTCGAGCAGGTTGTTGAAGCTCAGGTCCTTGCCGGCGATCTGGTGCGCGCTGGAGATGGATCGGCCCTGGCTGGCCGGATCGGTGTAGAAGGCGCCCAGCTGGTGGGGGTTCTCGCCGTAGCGCAGATCGGCCTTCTTCTCGACCACCATGGTCAGGCGGGGCGGGAAGAGCTGGCCGATGTGGAGGTTCAGGTAGCTCGCGATCTGCCCGTCGTAGGCGGCGGTTGCAGCGAAGGCCTCGGCCGCCAGCTTCTGGCGGGTCTCCGGGCTGACCGATCCGACCGACTTGATGTCGCGCAGGACCGATGCGTACTGAGTGGGGCTGGAAACGGCCGCCACGCCCGGGAAGTTCTTGGCCGCCGCGCGCAGCAGCGCCACGCCGCCGACGTCGATCTGCTCGAGCGCCTGGTCCAGCGTCACGCTGCTGACCATCACCGTCTGCCCGAACGGGTAGAGGTTGACCACCACGATGTCGATCTGCTCGATGCCGTGCTCCGCCAGCTGGGCGAGGTGGTCGGGCTTGTCCCGACGGGCCAGGAGCGCGGCGAAGATCGAGGGGTGGAGGGTCTTGACGCGGCCACCCAGGATCTCCGCCGAATCGGTCAGCGCGCTGACCGGGCTGACCTCGACCCCCTGCTCGGCAAGGTGGGAACGGGTGCCATCGGTGGCGTAACACTCGATCTTGGCGTCGATGAAGCCGCGTGCGAGCTCGGTGAGACCTTCTCGGTCCGATACGGAGAGGAGCGCGCGCAAGCGTTGACCTCGTGCTGCTCATGTCGCGGCGGTCCCGTGGGCGGGGGACCGCGGGGGACCGATTATAACGGCGGCGCCGGTATACTCAGCGCCCGCCATGGAAATCCTGTTCCGTCCGCTCAACCCCTTCAACTTTCCGGACCTGTTCACCCTGCTGTGGGTGGCAGCACTGGTGATCCTGGTCGGCGCCACCTTGGTGTACGTGGCCGCCGGGAAGCGCTACCGCCGCTATCCGGCCATCCTGGCCCTGCACGAGTGGCTCTTCTGGGCCGCGGTGGTGAGCTGGGGGCTGGTGCCGCTGCTGGTGGTGATCGGCGTTCCGCTGGTGCTGGTGCTGCTGCTGGTGATCCCCGGCATGGGGGTCATGCTCTGGGCGCGGTTCGTCAAGTTCCCGCCGCTGATCGCCGCCCAGAACGACGAGCTGCGCAAGCGCCGCTACGTCCCGCCGCCGCGCTCCGAGGGACGCGGCCGGAAGGCGCCCACCCCCGCCGGCGGCCACCGCTCCCACCGACGCTGACCCGCCCGTGGCACGACCGCGCAACGCCCGCAACGGCCCGCGCTCCTTCCGCTGCGTGCACTGCAAGGCGGAGGTGGGGGTCGAGGCCTACGGCACGCATCACCGCAACCACTGTCCGCTGTGCCTGTGGAGCCGGCACGTCGATGAGAAGCCCGGAGACCGTTCCGCCGCCTGCAGCTCGGGGATGGAGCCGATCGCCATCAGCGTCCGTGGCAAGGGGGAGTGGGTGATCATCCACCGCTGCACCGGTTGCGGCGTCCTCTCCGCCAACCGCTCCGCCGGCGACGACTCGCCGCTGCTGCTGATGCGGATCGCGGTGCGCCCCCTGGCCATGCCGCCCTTCCCGCTCGAGACGCTCGGCGAGCTCTAGTGCCGGCGGGGGCGCGGCGAGGCCCGGCCCGGCCGCGGTATTCCCCGGACGGATACAACGGCGGTTCTGCCGGTCGCGTGCCGTCGGAATATGACCGTCGCGTTTAGTCCGATGACGCCAATGGTCCTGTGCCGCGCCTGTATCGGCGCTGCGAATATCGCTGCTGCGAATATCGGCGCTGCGAACATCCCGGGCGACCTTGCCGCCGGGGGGGCGCGGAGCAGCGGGCCCTGGCCCCGTACTGCCGGCGCACGAGTAACAGCCTGTGGAGGGTGGGTGAAAACGGCTGACTGGGTCTGCACGCGTTGCGGCTCCCTGAACACGTTCGATGCATCGCGCTGCACCACCTGCGGGACGGAGCGAGCCGAAGGCTCCATCGGCGCATCGAACGCCTCGGCGTCTGCTGGGTTCGAGGCCAGGCCCGCGCTGGCCACCCCGGCCGGGACCGTGACCGCCCCGGGATTCGAGCCGGTCCTGCCGATGGCCGCCGGCGACGTGTTCGGCGGACTGCTGGGCGGCGCGGTGGCAGCCGTGATCGGGACCGGCATCTGGTACGCGGTCGTGGCGCTGAGCGGGTGGCAGATCGGCTTCATCGCCATCGCCGTCGGCTGGCTGGTGGCGCAGGGGACGCTGTTCGGGGCAGGCGGGCGGGCGTCCATTCCGCTGGTCGCGTCGAGTGCGGTCTTCACCCTGCTCGCCCTGGCGGTGGGGGAGTACCTGATCATCTACCACTTCGTCAGCCAGGAGCTGGGGCCGATCGAGCTGCTCATGCCGATCGAGTTCATGGTGGAGGTGGTGATCGCCTCGCTCCAGGCCGACCCCCTGACCCTGCTCTTCTGGGCGATCGCCCTGTTCGCCGCGGCCTCGATCCCGTTCCGGGCGATGAGCGGCGGCCGGGGAGCCTAGCCGCCGTCGCCGCCCTCGTCACGACGGCAGGTGACGACAGGGACGGCGGGCGGCGTGCCTCAGGTGGCTGCTGAACCCGCAGTCGCCTCGGCCGGCTCGGCCTCCGGCTCCGCCTCGGCCGCGCCGACCGCCTCGAAGGCCAGCTTCCCGTCGCGCGCGTCGATCCGCACCGTCTCCCCAGCGCGGAACTCCCCGGCCAGGATCTGCCGGGCCAGGGGATTCTCGACCAGGCGCTGGATGGCACGTCGCAGCGGGCGCGCCCCGAAGGTCGGGTCGTACCCCTGCCCGGCGATCACCCCCCGCGCGGTATCGGTCACCTCCAGGCCGATGCCCGCCTCGTCGAGCCGCGCCCGCACGCTGTCGAGCAGCAGCCCGACGATCTCCGCCAGCTGCTCCTCGGAGAGCGGCCGGAAGACGATGATCTCGTCGACGCGGTTGAGGAACTCGGGACGGAAGTGGTCGCGCAGCTGCTCGCGCACGCGCGCCGCCGCCTCGTCGAAGGCCGCCTCGCCCCGCTCGCCGGCCTCGATCAGCATCGCCGAGCCGATGTTGCTGGTCA
>CAYXZN010000108.1:0-7193 GCA_964469325.1 uncultured Steroidobacteraceae bacterium | reverse complement strand
GGTGACCACCACGTCGATCCCGAGCCGGGTCGCGGCGGCCACCTCTGACGCGTTGCCGACGCCGCAGTCACAGGTGATGACGAGACCGATCCCCTGCCGTGCCAGCTGCTCCATGCCGGCCACCGACAGCCCGTAGCCCTCGGCGAGGCGCGAGGGGACGTAGCGGACCGCCTCGACCCCCAGGCGGCGCAGGGCGACGATCCAGACGGCGACCGCGCTCATCCCGTCCGCGTCGTAGTCGCCCCAGATGGCGATCCGCTCGCCGCCGGCGATCGCCCGCTCGATCCGATCCAGGGCGACCGGCGCGTCGGCCATCGTCTCGATCGGCGGCAGCCCCTCCAGCCCGGTGGCGAGAAACCGCTCCAGCTGACCGTGATCGCGAATCCCCCGCCTCGCCAGCAGCGTCGCCACCGGGGCCCCGAACCCGTCGAACGGCGGAGGGTGGTCGATCGGCTCGGGCAGGAGCCACTCGAGGCGGGGGGCGATCACGCCGCCGATCCTAGCGGCCCGCGCTTACCGCGCGCTTACCGTTTCGTTACCGCGTGCTCGACCGCCGGCCATCCGAACCGAATCGATTGCCGCTCAGCGGCTCAGGGGGCGGACGGCGCGGCTCCCGCGAGCCGGTCGCGCCTTGCGCTTCGCGTCCCACTCCGTCCACTCCACCAGGACCTGGCTGGCGTTGAAGATCGACGAGTAGGTGCCGCTCACGATCCCGATCAGCAGCGCCAGGGTGAAGGTCTGGATGGTGGCCGGGCCGAGCAGGTAGAGGGCGGCGAGGGTCACGACCACGGTGAGCGAGGTGTTGATCGAGCGTCCCAGGGTCTGGAGGATCGAGTGGTTGACGATCACGCCGAACGGCTCCCCGGCGTGGCGCAGCCGGTTCTCGCGGATGCGGTCGAAGACCACGATCGTGTCGTGGACGCTGAAGCCAACCACCGTCAGCAGCGCCGTCACGAACAGCGCGTCGAATTCCACCCCGAAGAAGTAGCCGAGGACGGCGAACGCCCCCACCACCACGATCACGTCGTGCAGGAGGGCGACGATGGCGGCGGTCCCGTACCGGAAGCCGAAGCGCAGCCACAGGTAGCCCAGGATGAACAGCTCGCCGATCACGATCAGGATGATCGAGCCGCGGATCAGCTCGGCGCCGATGATCGGCCCCACGGTGGTCACGCTGCGGGGCGGACCGGGACCGAACCGCTCGAACAGCGCCTGCTGGAGCTCGTCGAAGGCGGTCCCTTCCTGGACGACCACTCCGGGGTCGGGGCTGGGGGCCGGCTCGACCGCGTCGGTGGGTGACGCGACCGGCGACGGGGTCGCGTCGCCGGCAGGCGAGCCGGTGGGAGTCGCATCGGCGGTCGGCGTGGGGAGCCCGGGGCTGAGCCCGGGCGATGGGCTCGGCGACGACGGCGGGAGCAGGCCGATCGGCGTCGTACGGATGCGCAGGTACCCTTCGGGCAGCTCGTCGACGGTCGCGTCGGGATGGCCGAGCTCCGCCAGCGCCTGGGCCATCTCCTCGGCGCTGGGCTGCTCGGCGTAGCGCGCCTCCCAGACCGTCCCGCCGGTGAAATCGATCGACGGGCGCAGCCCGCCGATGGCGATGAACACCAGGCCGAACAGAGTCACCGCGCCGCTGAAGGCGAAGTACCAGTTGCGCTTGCTGACGATGTCGTACATGGGTCAGCGCTCCACGTGGTAGAGCCCGGAGCGGCGGCCCCAGGCGTGGCGCACGACGAACCGCAGCATCGTCCGAGTAACGCTGATGGCGCTGAACATCGAGACCAGCACGCCGATGGCGAGGACGAGCGCGAAGCCCTTGACCACCGCGGTCCCCTGCCAGTAGAGCCAGGCGGCGATCAGCAGCGAGCTGACGTTCGAGTCGAGGATGCTCGACCAGGCGCGGTTGAAGCCGGCCTCGATGGCCGGGCCGAGCGTCTTCCCCGCCCGCAGCTCCTCCTTCATCCGCTCGAAGATCAGGATGTTGGCGTCGACCGCCATGCCGATGCTGAGGATGAAGGCGGCAACCCCGGCCAGCGTGAGCGTGACCGGGATGATCCGGAAGACGGCGTACACGACCAGCGTATAGAAGATCAGCGCCAGCGCAGCGAGCACGCCGGGCAGCCGGTAGTAGGCGATCATGAACAGCAGCACCAGCAGCAGCCCGAGCCCGCCGGCGACCAGCGCCTGCTCGAGGAACTCGGCGCCCAGGCTGGGGAGAACGCTGGTCACCTCCCGCTCGTCGAGCGAGACCGGCAGCGCGCCGAAGCGGAGCTGGTTGAAGAGGGTTGTGCGCTCGGTCTCCGCCTCCAGGCCGCCGCCGACGGTGATGATCGTCCGGCCGCTGCAGATCGGCTGCTGGATCACCGGCACCGAGATCACCAGCCGGTCGAGGGCGATCGGTCCGGGCCGGCCCTGGTTGGCGGTGGTGAAGTCGCACCAGATCCGCTGGGCGGTGTCGCTCAGCGCGAAGCTGACCCCCAGCTCGCCGGTCTGGCCGGTGTCGGCGGCCACGCTGCCGGGCTGGATCTCGCCGCCGTTGAAGAGCACCGCCACGGTGCCGTCCTCGATCAGCGGCCGGATGTCCTGTTCCTCGGTCAGCTGCTGCCCCCGCGGGTCGATGAACTCGAGCTGCCCGGTCGAGCCGACCAGCTGGCGGACCTGGTCCTCGTTCTGGACGCCGGGCACCTCGACCACAATCCGCTGCTCGCCGGTGCCGCTCACCTCGGTCCGCACCTGCGGCTCGGTGACCCCGATCCCCGCCACGCGGCGCTCGATGATGTCGCGGGCCGTCTCCACGTCCTCGGCGGTCACCTCCTGGCCCTCGAGCGGCTCGACGACCAGCGTCACCCGGATGCCGCCCTGGAGGTCCAGGCCCAGCACGGTGCGCACGTTCTCGGGCAGCGGCAGGAACTCGAGCCCGAGCGTCTTGCGCGGCAGGTCGATGTACAGGGCCAGCAGCGTGATCCCGACGATCACCCACGGGGCAATGCGGCGCCAGGTCATGGTTCGGTGGGACTCATCCGGGTGGCAGACACGAAACACGCCGCTGCTCAGCGGCGGGCCGCGCGATTATAGGAGCGCCGCGGGCCGGTCGCAATGCGGCGGCGGGCGAGGCGGAGCTAGGCGAGCATCTCCTCGCGGGTCAGGTGGCCCTTCACCCGCTCGGCCAGGTCGCGGCTGATCCCCGGCGTCGCCGCCAGCTCCTCGACCGACGCCTCGCGGACCTTCCGCACGCTCCCGAACCGGCGCAGCAGCGCCCGACGTCGCGACGGGCCGATGCCCGGAATCTCGTCGAAGACCGAGCGCAGCGCGCTGCGCCCGCGGACGTTGCGGTGGTAGGTGACGGCGAAGCGATGCGCCTCGTCGCGGATCCGCTGCACCAGGTACAGGGCCTGGCTGGTCCGCGGCAGGACCACGGGCGCGGGCTGGCGGGGCAGGTAGAGCTCCTCGAACTTCTTCGCCAGCGCCGCCACCGGCACCTCGGTCAGCCCCAGCTCGCTCATCACGCCCACCGCCGTCGACAGCTGGCCCTTGCCGCCGTCGACGATCACCAGGTCGGGCAGCCGCCACCCCGCGTCCCGGTCAGCCTCCCGGCGTGACCGGCGCCGGGAGGCGGGCGGCGACTCGACCGGCCCGGACCAGGGCGCCACGTCCGGCAGCTCGTCGGCCGGGAAGTCGCCCTCGGGGATCTCGTCGGCGCCCACCGCGGAGAGCGGCAGGGCCCCGGTCTCGGCCCGCAGCCGTGCCGCGCGCCCGAATCGGCGCCGCAGCACCTCGGCCATCATCCGGAAGTCGTCGGGCGTCTCGCCGGTCCGGATCCGGAAGCGCCGGTACTCGCGCGGCTCGGGGCGCCCGTCGATGAAGACGACCATGCTCCCCACTGCGCTGGTGCCCTGCACGTTGCTGATGTCGTAGCACTCGATCCGCTCCGGGGGCCGGGGCAGCGCCAGGGCGGCGGTGAGCTGCTCGACCGCCTCGTCGCGGCGGCCCTGGTCGGCCAGCCACTCGGCGCGCTCCCTGGCGAGGGCCTCCAGCGCGTTCTGGGTGGCGAGCGCCACCAGGCGTCGCTTCTCTCCCCGCTCCGGCACGTGGATCGCGACCCGGGAGCCGCGCCGCTCGGAGAGGTACGCGGCCAGCGCGCCGGCCTCGGCCGGGCGCAGCGGCAGCAGCACGCTGCGCGGAATGCTGTCGGTGGTCGAGTAGTAGCGGCTCAGGAACGAGGCCAGCACCTCGCCGTCGGGGACGTCCTGCGCTCCCTCCACGATGAAGTGCTCGCGGCCGATCATCTTCCCGTTGCGGATCACCAGCACCTGGAGGCATGCCTCGCCCTCCTCGCGCGCCATGCCCATCACGTCGTGCTCGGCGCGGCTGAAGGCGGCCATCTTCTGCTGCTCCATGGTGCGCTGCACGGCGCGCAGCTTGTCGCGCGAGGCGGCCGCCGCCTCGAAACGCAGCGCGTCGGCGTGCTCGTCCATCTCGCGCCGCAGCCGCCGGGCGATCCCCTCCTGCTTCCCCTCCAGGAAGTCCACGATCTGGCCGATGGTGCCGCGGTACTCGTCCTTCCCGACGGCGCCGATGCAGGGGCCCTGGCAGCGGTTGATGAAGTACAGCAGGCAGGGACGGTCGAGGACCCGCTTCCCCTCGGGAATGTCGAGGTCGCAGGTGCGGAAGGGGAAGATTTTGCGCAGCAGCTTCAGCGTCTCGTCGACGCTCGAGGCGGACGCGTATGGGCCGAAGTAGCGGCTGCCGTCGCGGGCGAGCTTGCGGGTGCGGACGATGCGCGGGAAGTCCTCGCCCAGGGTGATCTTCACGAACGGGTAGGTCTTGTCGTCGCGGAGCCGGATGTTGAAGCGCGGACGGTGCTCCTTGATCAGGTTGTTCTCGAGCAGGTAGGCCTCACTGACGGTGTCGGTGACGAAGTACTCGACATCGGCGACCTCTTCGACCATGCGCCCGATGCGGGCGTCGTAGGGCGCCCCTGAGCCGAAGTAGCTGCGCACCCGACCGCGGAGGGAATCGGCCTTGCCGACGTACAGCACCCGGCCCCCGGCGTCCTTCATCAGGTACACGCCGGGCGCGGAGGGGAGCTGGTCGAGGACCGCGCGGAGCTGCTCGGCGCGGTCCGGGGCGCGCGCCATGGAGCGATTCTAGGCGGGGCTGGGGCCGGGGCTCGGCGTGGGGATCGGCTTGTCCAGCTCCTGCTGGATGTGCCGGTGGAGGGGGCTGTAGTCCCCGGTGCCCGCCATCCCCGCCGGGAGGAGGATGTACTGGCCGATGGAGTTCGAGGTGGCGACCAGGCCGTGCCCGTCGTCGAGCGCGATCCGACGGTCGGGGTCGATCCGGTCGCTGAGCAGGTACAGGTCGATCACCGACAGGTTCGTGTTCAGCCGGTCGCCGACCGCGTCCATCATCTTCAGTCCGGGACCGATGGCGTCCATCCCCCCACCCACCTTGGACTTGATGGCCGACAGGACCTGCTGCTGGCGGACCGAGCGCGCGAAGTCGCTGGACTCGGCGGGCACGCTGGCGTAGCGGGCGCGGGCGTAGTCGAGCGCCTCCTGACCGTTCAGCTCCAGCGTGCCCGCGGCGAAGTGGTGCGGGAAGGTCCCCGCCAGGAACTGCGGCTCGCTCCAGGTGTAGCCGAACGCGACCGGATTCTCCAGCGTCACCCCCCCGATGGCGTCGACCATCTGTCGGAACCCCTCGAACTCGAGCGCGATCCAGCCGTGGATCTCCAGGCCCGTCACCGCCGCCACGGACTCCGCCGCCAGCTCGCCGGCGTTCACGATCCCGTCCGCGTAGAAGCCGACCCGGAACGCCTCGTTGATCTTGCCGGTGAACAGGCCGACCCCCTCGACCCAGATGTCGCGAGGGATCGGGATCACGGTGGTCGTGTCGCTGGCCGGGTCGATGGAGATGACGTTGATCGAGTCGGTCAGGTAGGCGCCGGACCGGGACTCGTCGTTGTAGCCGAAGATCACGACGTTGACCGGCTCATCCCCGTTCAGCTTCCCGAACAGGGCGGTGGAGACGGCCGGCGCGGTGGAGACCCGGTCGTTGAACGCGGCCACCCGGGTCCACACCGACGAGACGCCCAGCACGAGCGCCACCAGCGCGAGCGCCACGATGGCGAACAGGTAGAAGCGGATCGGGATCAGCCGTCGCCGGGGGGCGCGGACCGGCCGGGCGGCCTCGCCGTCGCCGAGCGTCCACTCGGCGGTCTCGTCGTGTGCGGCGGAGAGCGTGGCCCGGCGACCACGGGTGGGACGGGCCTGCGACCGCAGCCGGCGGTCACGGCTCGTCATCGGCTGGTCATGCTGCGGCGGTCCTCTCGGTGGGCGGGGCGCTGGACAGGATAGCCGTCGTCGCCACCGGCTGCTGGTCCGCCGGTAAGCGCGCGGTGATCCCGCAGTAAGCGACCGCGGCCATGCTTGCGCCGTGAGCGCCTTGACCGCACCAACCGTCGGCGGCGCCGGGCGGCTGCCGCCCGGCGTGGTGCGGATCGTGGACCGGCTCGACCCCGAGCAGCGCGCGGCGGCGCTGCTGCCCGACGGCCCGTGCCAGGTGATCGCCCCGGCGGGAAGCGGCAAGACCACCACCCTGATCGCGCGGATCGCGGTCCTGATCGGGCGCGGCGTCCCGCCCGCCGCGATCTGCGTCGTCACCTTCAACCGCGAGGCCGCACTCGACCTCGCCGAGCGGCTCCGGGTCCGGGTGGCAGAGGAGCTGCCGGAGGCGCGCGCGGTCGAGGTGCGGACGATCCATGCCCTCGCCCGCCAGGTCGTGGCCGACGGCGGCAGTCGGCTCCAGATCGTGGCGGATCGCGCACCGCTGCTCCGCGCCGCCCGGCGCCGCGCCTCGGTCGGCCGCCCGACCGACGCTTCCCCGCTCCCTGACGTGCCGGAGCTGGATACCGCCCTCTCCGCCTGGAAGATCGAGGGGCGCGCGCCCGAAGGAGACACGCTCGCGGTGCTGGAGCGGTACGCCGCCCTGCTGGCGCAGCGGGGCGCGGTCGACTTCGACGACCTCGTGGTCGGAGCGGTCGACCGGCTGGAGCACGACCACGCCGTCCGGGCCAGGTGGCAGTCACGCTTCCGCCACCTGCTGGTCGACGAGTTCCAAGACGTGGACGCCGCCCAGCTGCGCCTGGCGCGGCTGCTGGCCGAGCCGGAGCGGAACCTGTACGTGGTGGG
>CAYXZN010000107.1:4970-7217 GCA_964469325.1 uncultured Steroidobacteraceae bacterium | reverse complement strand
GGCCCACCCCAGCGGCACCCAGTAGGCGTCAAAGTCCTCGAACCGGTTCAGCTCGATCTCGGTTAGCCACTTGGTGGCGGAAACGTAGCCGTACAGGCCCGGGACGATCAGGCGTGCCGGGAAACCGTGCCGCGGCGGGAGCGGCTGCCCGTTCATGCTGACCGCGATCAGCGCCTCGCGGTCGCGGTCCCGGATCCACTCGGTGGGGAAACCGGCCGTCCAGCCGTCGAACGCGCGACCTACGATCTGCGTCGCCCCGGGCAGCACACCCGCCATGTCGAGCACCTGGCGCAGCCGGACCCCTGTCCACAGCGCGTTGCCGACCAGACGCCCCCCGACCTCGTTGCTGACGCAGGCAATGGTCACGTACTGCTGGTAGAGCGGGAGGGCGAGCAGCTCCTCGTAGGTCAGCTCCACCTCTCGCTCGACCATGCCGCGCACCCGCAGCCGCCAGGTGCGCGCGTCGAGCCGCGGAATGAGGAGCGAGGTGTCGATCCGGTAGAAGCGGTCGTTGGGTACCACGAGCGGCGTCAGGCCCGGCACGCTCAGCTCGGCGCCTGGCGGCAGCGAGGGAAGCGGGTTGACCGGCGAGGGCACCGACACCACCTCCGGCGGCGTGATCTCCCGCTGCCCGGCGAGCAGGATCCGGCCCACTACGCCGCCGGTCGCCGCAACGCCGGCCGCGGCGAGCGAGGTGCCCAGGAAGCGGCGCCGCTCCCAGTCGGGCATCTCGGCGCCGGGTGCCTCGAAGGGCCGCGCCAGGCTCAGCAGCCGCCCCAGCGCCGCCAGCGACACGCCTGCCGAAGCGACCCCCGCCAGGACGGCGAACGCCGGCTCGACGAGCGGGTCGAGCAGCGCGCTGGCGGCTCCGGCGGCGGCGACCGCGGCGAACCCGAGCGCACCCAGCCAGAAGCGGCGCGCGGCCACTAGACCCAGTACGGCTGCGATTGCCAGGGCCACCAGCACGACCGCCACGTTGAGCACGAGCTTGTCGGCCTCGCCGAACAGGTCGACCACGAGCTGCTTGGCGCCCGGAGGCTGGAGGGCGATGACCACCCCGCCCACCGCCACCGCCAGCGACGGGGCGCCGCTGATGAGCCCGGCGACCAGCTCCGAGGCCGCCAGTCCGAGCGCGCCGGAAACGAGACCGGCCAGCGCCGCCCGCCTCGGCGGGGTGGCCGATCGCGCGTCGCTCGCCGGCTCGGGGGTCGTCGCGGCTGTGGTTGTCTCGGTCATCGGCTCCGTCATGCGCTCGGCATCCGCCTCCCAGTACAGGGGGCGGACATGACGCGGGTATGAAGGTCGGGCGACGAGGGCTGCCGTGGAGGCCCCATGCACCCTTCGCCCCCGCAGATGGGTATTGTCTGTAAGGAGTCACCGCCCATGCATGCCATCCGGACGATCCTACGCGGCGCGTTGCACGTGCTCGCCCTGCTCGGCCGCGGCGCGCTCCGCGCGCTCGACCTGCTCATCGGTGGCCCGGGCAGGATCATCGAGGCGGATCCGTACAACCCGTATGCGGCCAGCTACGACCCGCGCAGCCGCTGGCTGAGCCGCGGCGCCGGCGGCCTGCACGCCGGCCAGGGCCACCGCCCCGAGGTGGCCTCGGACACTGAGCTGGCGGAGCGGATCGACCGACAGCTGTGAGCGCCATCGGCCGCTCGACCACCCGACGCCCGTGAAGGTCTACCTCTCCCACGGCGCCTCGGGCTCTGCGCGCTCGATGGCGCCGCACGTGGAGGGGTTGCGGCAGCGAGGCGTGACGGCGGAGGCGGTGCAGATGCCGCGCGGCGCCGCATCGCGGGCCCTGAGCGTCTACCGCGCGGCGGTCCCGGCGGCCGCTGACGCGGTCATCGGCGGCCACTCGTTCGGCGGGCGGGTGGCCAGCCTGCTGGCCGCTGAGGGCGGCTACCGCGCACTCGTCCTGCTCAGCTACCCGCTCCACCGCCCCGGGCGACCCGAGACCGCCGAGGAGCGGACCGTCCACTGGAGCTCGATCGATTGCCCGGTCCTGCTCCTATCCGGTGAGCGCGACCCGTTCGCGCGGATCGACCCTTTGCGCACGGCCGTTCGCCAGCTGCGCGGCTACGAGCTGTTCACGTATCCGGGCATCGGCCACGGGCTGGGGCCCGTCCTCGACGACGCGCTCGACCGGATCGCCGCCTTCGTCGCCCGGCTCTGAACGGAAATAACCCCACCCGCGAGAGGGACGTACTACCCACAGGGCCGCCGGCAGCGGATAGGTTG
>CAYXZN010000107.1:0-4870 GCA_964469325.1 uncultured Steroidobacteraceae bacterium | reverse complement strand
CCCGACCTGTCGGCCGTCGGCAAGAGCAGGGCCGGTGGCCCTGGCGCCGCCAAGGCGAACGCCGGGGGGCGCGGCAAGGGACGCGGCGGGCGCTAACCGCTCAATCCCAGACACCCACACCCGTTCGTGGGCCGGTCCCATCATCGGCCCACGGACGAGGTGATCGGGTTATGCTGCC
Organism: uncultured Steroidobacteraceae bacterium; assembly: GCA_964469325.1. Taxonomy (GTDB): domain Bacteria; phylum Chloroflexota; class Limnocylindria; order QHBO01; family QHBO01; genus CAYXZN01. Next base: position 4,692 of record CAYXZN010000107.1, on the reverse strand, counting down.
GCCGGGCCACGCTTCAACGGAGGGATGCGATGGCGCGAGCGCCGAGTCATGACCCGGGACCATCCGCCTCACGCCACTACTTCCGCCGCATGGGCGCGCTGGAGGAGCTGGGAAAGGACTACGTGCAGGCGTTCGTGCGCCTGATCGAGCGAGCGCGCTGGGCCGAGATCTCCGACCCGGAGCCGCGCGAGTAGGCCTCCTCCTCGTCCTGACCTCCGATCCCGGCCTTCGCCTCCGATGGCACGCCAGTTGCGAAACACGCCTCCCAGTCTTTCCGGACACCGATGCCACTGGGGGGTTTTTTCGTATGCGCTACCTGTTGACCGCGGGCGTCGTGCTGGCGCTGGCGCTCGGCGGCTGCCAGGCGGTAGACGAGGGAGGCGAGTCGCCGATCATCGACGTCGGCAGTCCCGCCGGCAGCCCACTGGCCATGCCGCCGGAGGAGAGCCCGTCGCCGACCGCCACCGATGACGACGAGCAGGACGTGATGGGCTCGTCGCCGTCGCCGACCGCCACCGATGACGACGATGACGACGCCGATGGCAGCAGCCCATCACCGACCGCCACCGACGGGATCACGGCAGCCGGCGGCGACTGCGAGGCGGCGTTCGCCGATGTGCCCGACCTGACCGAGATCGAGAGCCTCGGCGATCTCCAGGAGGCGATCGTCGCCCTGGACGCGACCATCGAGTCGTGCGAGAGCGTCGACGAGTGGATCGAGCAGGCCGAGGAGACGCTCGAGATGTCGGGCATCGGCCTGGAGGCAGAGGAGTTTCTCCAGCAGCGCTGCGAGGAGAGCGACGTGCTCGACGACACGGAGCTCTGCGACGAGCTCGACGACGGCTTCGGTAGCTAGGCCCCGTCGCGCACCAGCAGGGCGATCGGCCGGTCCCGGAGCAGGGCTCCGAGGCCGGCCTCGTCGCTCCAGGCGGTCCCGTCGAGCAGGTTGCGCCACGAGCCAATCGGCAGCGGCAGCGCGGTGTCGCGCCAGCCGCCGCGTCGCTCGAGCGTGGCGGGCAGGCGGGTGACGACGGCCACCACGGCACCGGACCTGGCAAAGGCCAGGGCGTGCCGCGCGGCGCGGCCGCGCGCCCGCATCGGCCGGTAGGTGGCGCGGGCGCCGAACCGCTCCGGGCGTTCGCGGCGCAGCCGGAGCGCGGCCCCGGTGGTGCGCAGCTTCTCGACCTCGAGCGCGCCCCGACCCGCCCCCAGGCGCCCCATCAGGGACCGGATCCGGGCGTGGTCCACCGGACGCCGGTTATCGGGGTCGACCAGGGAGCGCTGCTCAGCCTCGGCGCCGCGGTACACGTCGGGCACTCCGGGCATGGCGAGCTGGACCAGCAGCGCGCCGAGGGAGTTGCTGTCCCCATGGGGCGCGACTCGCGCCACGAAGCGCTCGATCCGGTCGGTGAGGGCGCGGTCGGCCAGGACGCGCTCCACGAAGCGGCGCAGCGCGCCCTCGTAGCCGGGGTCGGGGTCGATCCAGCTGGTGTGACGCTTCGCCTCCCGAGCCGCCTTCTCCATGTAGGCGCCGATGCGCTCCGCGGAGATCGGCCACGCGCCGACGAGCGTCTGCCACAGGTGGTACTCCGCGTTGGCGTCCGGCCACGCCTCCGAGCGATGCGTGGCGGCCATCGCACGCCACTCGCGCGCCGCCTCGGCCCACTCGATCGGCAGCTCCGACAGGACGGCCAGCCGCGCCCGCACGTCGGCGCTGCGCTTGGTGTCATGGGTCGCCAGGGTGGTCATGGTGTGCGGCCACTCGCGCTGGAGCCGCTTGCAGAAGCGGTGGAACGCTGCGGGGTCGATGCCCAGCTCCCCGGGCTCGCCGCCCACCTCGTTGAGCGAGATGAGCCGGTTCCAGCGGTAGAAGGCGGTGTCCTCGACCCCCTTGGCCATGGCCGGCCCGCTGGTCTGCTGGAAGCGCACCACGAACTCGTCCAGCAGCGGGTCGCGGCCCAGCCGCCCCAGGGCGAGATCGCGGAGCAGGGCGATCTCTGCAGCCTGCTCCGGCCGTCGGTGCTGGGCGCCCTCGGCGGCCGCGGTCAGCGTCGTCACCGCCTCTGCGGTGGGCGGCTGTCCGGGCGTCACGTACACCCGGTACACCGGGAGCGCGACCAGCAGCTCGACCAGCGCCGAGCGGAGCGATTCGAAGGTCGACTCCTCCAGCCCCAGCTCGCCACGGCGCGCGCCGACGTGCTGGAGCAGCTGGGTGAGGCGGTTCGTCTCGGCGCCCAGCGCCTCGTCGAGCACGTCCCGCTTGGCGATCTCGGCCGCCTCGGCGAAGTCGGCCGGCTCGCCGGTCAGCGCGACGTAGGTGCTGGTCAGCGGCTCGGCGCCGCGGGGGTCGTGGAAGAGCCCGTCGACCATGCGCAGCGCGTCGTAGCCGGTGGTGCCGGCGCAGCGCCAAGCGGCCGGGAGCGTCTCCGAGCCGACCAGGATCTTCTCCACCACCGTCCAGCGGCCGCCGCTCGCCTCCGCCAGGCGGTCCAGGTACTCGGCGGGACCGGCCAGGCCGTCGGGGTGGTCCACCCGCAGCCCGTCGACCTCGCCGCGGTCGACCAGCTCCGCGATCCGCCGATGGGTGGCATCGAACACCTCCGAGCGCTCGACCCGCAGGCCGATCAGGCTGCTGACCGTGAAGAAGCGGCGGTAGTTGAGGTCCGTGGCCTGGACCCGCCAGTCGGCCAGGCGGTAGTGCTGGCGGGTGAGCAGGACCGGCAGCGGCAGAGCCTCGGTGCCCGGCGCCACCGGCAGCACGTGGTCGTGGTAGCGCAGGACGGCCTCTCCGTTCGGCCCGCCGCGCGGCTCGAGGCTCAGCTCGGCCAGCGACTCGTCGAGTGGGCCGGCCAGGATCGGCAGCAGGACCCGGTAGCCCTCCGACTCCCAGTCGATGTCGAACCAGCGTGCGTGCGGCGAGCCGAGCCCCTCTCGGAGGACCGACCAGAGCACCGGGTTGAGGTGCTCGGGGCTGGGGATGGCCATGTGGTTCGGAACGATGTCCACCACCAGCCCCAGCCCCCGGCCGCGGGCGGCGGCCACGAGCGTCCGCCAGCCCTCGTCGCCGCCCAGCTCCTCGGATAGGCGGGCGTGGTCGACGACGTCGTAGCCGTGGCTCGAGCCGGGAGCCGCCTGGAGGATCGGCGACAGGTAGAGGTGGCTGACGCCGAGGTCCGACAGCTGGTCGATCAGGCCGGCAGCATCGGCGAAGGTGAAGTCGCGGCTCAGCTGGAGCCGATACGTGGACGTCGGGACAGGCGGCGGCAGGGGTGGCACTCCGAGGGAGGTCCGGCGAGTATCGGCTGCCGCCGTTGACCGGTCAAACCCCGGAGCACCGGCAGGCGGGAGTCGTTACCCTCTCGAAACACGTCCCGCTGGAGATGCCGCCAGATGCCGCGCCTGCTCGTCCACCTGACCTCCGGTCCGGAGCATCCGACCCGCGCCGCGCTCGCGTTGCTGGTCGCCAAGACTGCGCTCGCGCAGGGTCACGACGTCGACGTCTTCCTCGCCGGGGACGCGGTGAGCCTGCTCCGGCCGGTGACCCTCGACGCGGTGCAGGGCGTCGGGACCGGCTCGCTGCGCGAGCATTTCGACGCGCTCAGCCAGGGCGGGGCACGCTTCTACGGCTCCGGCATGTCCAGCAAGGCACGGGGCGTGGATGCGAGCGCGGTGGGCGGGGCGGATGTCGAGCTCGTGCCCCCGGAGCGCCTGGTGGAGCTGATCTTCGCCGCGGACCGCGTCGTCAGCTACTGAGTCGCGCGCCGACCGGCCAGTGACCGGTCGGCGCCGTCGGCCGCAGACTCCGGGCGACTGGTGGTCGGAGTCGATGCGGCGGGCGGGGCCTCGTCGAGATAGCGCAGCAGCGGCGTGGCGCCAAGCTCGGTCAGGACGGCACGCGCTTCGTCAGCCGCCCGGCGCACCTCGGGTGACCCATCGGCCACGGTCCGGACCAGGGTGACCTGGCAGAGCGCGCGCTCGAAGCGGGCTCGGAGCGCATCCCAGCGCTGGAGGGCGTCCGCGAAGAGTCGGAGGGCGTCGTGCCGCCGGCCGTCGAGCGCTGCGAGACCGGCGTCAGTTTCAATGCTCGCTGCCTCGGCGGCCCTGCCTCTCAGGAACCGCGCGCCCGTGGCCGCCTTCTGGGCGGCTGCCGCCTCGGCGACCGCGCCCTGCCAGAGCGCCGTGCGGCGAGCCAGCGTCAACCCGGAATAGGCGTTCGCCATGCTCGAGTCGGCGGCAGCCCGGGCCTCGCGACAGGCCGTACCCAGGTCGCCCTGCGAGATCGCGACGTGCGCGGCGAACTCGTGCAACATTCCGCGGTGCTGCGGCTCGGTGGCCTCATCGAGGCTCGGCAGCTGCGATGCGTCGACCGTTCCGCGGAGCGCCTCTATCCAGAGGCGATGGTGGGAGAGGTTCCTGCGCTTCTCCTCGTCCAGGTCGACCGCAAGAGCTCGGTCCAGCTCGGACAGCACTCGATCCCACTCGCCGATCCTCAGCGCGCCGTCGAGCAGGTTGCCGAACAGGTATCCGAACAGGTATCCGAGACCGTAGCGGTGCGCCAGCTCGATGCCCTCCAGCGAGGCCTCGTAGCCGGTGACCAGGTCGCTGCCGGACGTGATGAACCCCAGGTTGACGAGAGCGCGAACCTCGATGGCGGGCATCCCCTCCTCGGCGGCCAGCCGCCGCGCCCCATGC
>CAYXZN010000106.1:0-7237 GCA_964469325.1 uncultured Steroidobacteraceae bacterium | reverse complement strand
CCTGCACCTCGTCGCCCATCTCCGGCACCTCGACCACCACCGTCGTCTCGGCCAGGCGGGCGATCTCGACCTCCGACTGGCCGACGCCGACCGTCTCGACCAGCACCGGGTCGTAGCCGGCGGCGTCCAGGGCAGCGGCCAGGATCCAGGTGGTCGCCGCCAGCCCGCCCAGCTCGCCGCGCGACGCCATGGAACGCATGAACACGTCGCGGTCGGCCGCGTGCTCCATCATCCGGATCCGGTCGCCCATGATCGCCCCGCCGGTGTAGGGCGAGGTGGGGTCGACCGCCACGATGCCTACCCGGCGCCCGCGGCGCCGCAGCTCGGCGGTCAGCGCGTTGACCAGCGTCGACTTGCCGCTGCCCGGAGGCCCGGTGATGCCCACCAGGTGCCCTCCGCGGCTGGCGGCGAAGAGCCGCGGCAGGAACGGCCGGATCTCCTGGTCGCCGCGCTCGATGGCGGTCAGCAGCCTCGCCAGCGGGCGCCGCTCCCCGCCCCGCGCCGCCTCCAGCAGGGCGTCGAGGTCGGTCACCGACACGGACGGGACAGGATCACCGGCCGGTCAGGGCCGGGCGCGACGCGGCGCGTGCTCGCGGAAGTAGCGCGCGATCTGGCCGATGCTCGTCCCCGGGCCGAACACCTCGCCGATCCCCGCCGCCTTGAGTGCCTCGACGTCGTCGTCGGGGATGATCCCGCCGGCGACGACCAGCGTCTCGTCCATCCCTCGCTCGCGGACCAGCTCCACGATGCGCGGCAGCAGAGCCATGTGCGCGCCGGACAGGATCGACAGGCCGATCACGTCGACGTCCTCCTGCTCGGCGGCGTCGGCCACCATCTCAGGCGTCTGCCGCAGCCCGGTGTAGATCACCTCGAACCCCTCGTCGCGCAGGCCGCGCGCCAGCACCTTCGCGCCGCGGTCGTGGCCGTCGAGGCCCGGCTTGGCGATCAGGACGCGGATCGGCGCCTGGGAGGTCGTTTCGTCAGCCATCGGCGCGCCGATTCTAGCCCGTGAGGGAAGCACGGCACGCTTCTGGCGAATCCCGGCGGCCGATGAAGATCGTGGTCGGCACCCTCAACATCCTCGGCATCGAGGACCGCTGGCGAGAGCGGTTCCGGCTGATCCGCGAGCAGTTCGCCGCGCTCCGGCCCGACCTGTTCGCCCTCCAGGAGGTGGACTTCGCGGCCCGCCAGGACGAGCTGATCGCCGAGGCCGCCGAGCGCGAGTACGTCGTGCTTCGAGCGCGCGAGGACCGCCCCGACTTCGGCAACTCGCTGCTGGTGGCCGCCGACCTGGCGGACGGCCAAGAACCGTCGGAAACGGCCCCGGTCGAGCTGGGCGGCGGCCGGTCGGCGGTGCTCGTCGACCTGCGCCCGGGCGGCGTGACGAGCCTGCGAGCCGTCTGCACCCACCTGCACTACGTTTCGGACGAGCCGCAGGTCCGCGTGCAGCAGGCGGAACGGCTGCTCGACCGGCTCAGCTCGGTCCCGCCGGTCGACGCCACGCTGCTGGTGGGCGACCTCAACGCCCCACCGGAAGAGCCACTGTACGAGCTGCTGACCGGGGCGGGCTTCGCCTCCGCCCACGCGGCCGCCAACGGCGTGGAGCCGGAGTGGACTTACCCCAGCCCGTCCACGCCGCCCGACGTGGCGGTACGGCCGCCGTCGTGCATCGACTACGTCTGGGTTGGCGGGTCCGCGCGCGTGCTCGCCGCCCGCACGGCGTTCGACACGCCCGCGGCCGACGATCCGAGCCTCTATCCATCGGACCACTGCGCCGTCGTGACCGAGCTCGAGATCGGCTGATTCAGGTCGTGCCCAGCTCGGCCAGCCGATCGATCTCGGCGGCCAGCGCCAGGTCACGGCGGGTCAGCCCCTTGGCGGCGTGGGTGGTCAGGGTGAAGGTGACCCGGTTCCAGCGGATCAGGATGTCGGGGTGGTGGTCGGCCGCGTCGGCTGCCTCGGCGACGGCGTTGACCAGGGCCATGGCGGCGCCGAAGTCGGCGAGCTTGACCCCGCGCACGATGGTGTCGCCCTCCCGCCGCCAGCCCGTCAGGGTGGCCAGGCCGGCGTCGATCTCATCCTCGGTGAGCAGCGGCGCGTACGGCATCGGCTCAGCCTCCGCGCTCGGCCGAGGGGCGGCCGATGAAGGTCAGGAACTCCGTTCGCGTCTTCGCATCGCGGCGGAACGTGCCGAGCATGCTTGAGGTGACCATGGTCGCCTGCTGCTTCCGGACGCCGCGCATGATGGTGCACAGGTGGGTCGCCTCGACCACGATGCCGACCCCCTTGGGGTTGAGCCGCTGCATCAGGAAGTCGGCGACCTGCTGGGTCATCCGCTCCTGCACCTGGAGGCGCTGCGCGTACATGTCGACCACGCGCGGGATCTTGGACAGCCCGATGACGGTCCCCCGCGGCAGGTAGCCGACGTGCGCTCGCCCGAAGAACGGCAGCAGGTGGTGCTCGCACAGCGAGTAGAAGTCGATGTCCCGGACCACCACCATCTCGTCGTAGTCGACGCTGAAGCAGGCGCCGTTGAGCAGCGCATCGGGATCGACGCGATAGCCCCGGGTCAGCTCCGCGTACATGCGGTGCAGCCGCTCGGGCGTCCCCAGCAGCCCCTCCCGGTCCGGGTCCTCGCCGATCTCGACGATGATCCGGCGCACCGCCTCCTCGACCGATCCATCGGTCGACGGCGGCGCCTGGGTCAGCTCGTCGGTGGATTCCATGCCCGCCGATCGTATCAGGCGACCCCGGACCTCCGTCCTGCCCGCCTTTTACCCCCATGGACGATGGCGGCGTGGGGCCGCCGGGAGGTAGACTCCGTTGCGAGGCCGCACCACCCGGTGCACCTCGCCGTTCGCCGAGCCCGAGACGTCCGAGAGCCCCGCACATGGTCATCCACCCGCTCAACCATCGGAACAGGCGGTTCGCCCTCCCCTCGCTGCCGCCGCTCGCGATCGACCCTCTGCCGGCAGGCCTGCGACGGCTCGACGACGGCTACCACTACTTCCGCCGGGTGCGCGCCTCGGGTGGCGTCGTCGACGCGGTGGTGGTCGGTCCCGGCGGCACGTGGGCGCTGACCCGCGCGCACGACTCCGGCCGCTTCCGGATGCGGAACGGGCACTGGTACCGCTGGAACCGCAGCACCGAATCGTGGATCCCCTGGAGCGCGGAGCCGATCCTGGCCGCGCGGATGGCCGGCCACCGGCTGGAGATGGTGCTCGACGCCGCCGGCGTGCCGGCGGAGGTGGAGGCGTGCCTGATCCGCCCGGCATCGATGACCATCGAGCTCGACGAGGGGCAGCGGCCGGGTCTGCACATCGAGGCCGACCTGGCCGGCCTGGCGGCCCGCATCGCCCATGACGAGGTCCTGACCCCCGCCCAGGTCGACCGTATCGTCGCCCTCCTCGATCCCCGCCAGCCGCTGCCGCGGCTGGCCACCTCCTCGCCCCAGGGCTGAGCTCCTCGCTGGATGCTGCCGCCGCGCCGCCGCTGGGCGGAGGCGGCTGTCCTGGCGGCCCTGCTGGTCGCCGCCTACCTCGTGCCGCCCCTCGCCGTCATCGCGGTCTGGCCGTTCCTCTTCGTGCTGCCGGGAGCTGCCCTGATCGGCTGGGCCGAGGCGACCGGGGCGGCTCGCCTGGCCGTCCCGGCGCGGATCGGCCTGGCGGTCGTCATCAGCGTCGCCATCTCGGCCCACCTGGCGTGGTGGATCGGCCTGGCGGTCGGCTACGGCAGGGCCAGCCTCTTCGGCGCGGCGGCGCTGCTCGGGCTGGTCTGGCTGCTCCGGCCCGCGGCTCGAGCCCGTCCTGCTGCGAGCCGCGGCAGGTCGTCGCTTGCCCTCGTCCGGCGCCACGCCGGCGGGCTGCTTGTGGCCGCCCTGGCCGCCGCGGTGGTGGGGGTCACGCTCGGCGTCAGCCTGTGGCGGGTCGACGCGCAGGGAGTCAGCTCCGGCGGCTCCAACTGGAGCGACCTGGGGGTGCACCTGTCGATCGCCCAGTCGGTCAACGCCGGCAACTTCCCACCCGAGGTGCCGTTCTTCGCCGGCGTGCCGCTCGTCTACCACTGGTTCGCCGATCTGCACGTCGCCATGCTGGCGCTGGCCGCGGGCATCTTCTCGGCCGACGCGATGGTGCTCCAGTCGACGCTCCTGTCGGGCGCCCTGGCGCTGATCGTGTACGGGCTGGGGCTGCGCCTGTTCGCCGATCGCCGGACGGCGGCGCTGGCGGCCGCGCTCGCGGTGTTCGCCGGCGGCATGGGCTGGATCCGGCTGGTCTCCGACGTCTGGTCGGGGCCCGGCACGCCGCTGGAGCTGACACCACTGGAGCTGATCGCCCGCAACAGCTACGACAACCAGTGGCTGACCGACTGGCCCTACTTCCGGATCCCCTCGGTGATGGGCACCGGGCTGCTCGTCCACCGCGCTACCACTGCCGGGCTGCCGATGCTCGCGGGCGCGATGCTGCTGCTGGCGGTCGCTCTCCCTCACCGCCGCCGATGGCGCGCCGGCCTCCGCGATAGACCGCGGCTGCTGCTGCTGGCCGGCCTGCTGGGGGCGATGCTGGCGCCCTTCCACTTCTTCTACTTCCCCGCCGTCCCGCTGCTCGCCCTCGGGTACGTGCTGGCCGCCGACCGGCTGCGCGATGCGGCGACGCCGCGCAACGCGGTCCTCCTCCTCGCCCCGCTCCTGCTTGCCGTGCCCTTCGCCCTCCAGGGGCTCGACCAGGCTGCCGGCGCGGGCACCATCCGCCAGGTGTGGGGCTGGGAGTCCGCGCCCCGCGACGACGGGCGGGCGGCGGTGGCCTTCTTCTACCTGACCAACCTGGGAGTCCCCTTCCTGCTCGCGCTGGCAGCGCTCGTAACGCCGCGTCTCCCCCACCGCCTCTTCCTGGCCGGATGGGTCCTCGCGCTGTTCGCGATCCCGAACCTCGTCCAGGTCAGCGAGATCGGCTTCGACATGAACAAGTACTTCCAGGCGATGTGGATCGGCGTGGCGCTGCTGGCCGCCTGGCTGGTCCGTACCTGGCCGCTGCCCCCGCTGGTGCTGGTGCTGGCGCTGAGCGTTCCGAGCCCGCTGCTCGCCGCCGCCTGGACGGCGACCAGCGACATCCAGGTGCTGAGCCGCGACGAGCTGGAAGCGGCGCGCTGGGCCGCCGCCGAGACGCCGCCGCGGTCGGTGTTCGTGACCGACGGCTGGCTGAACTCGCTGACCGATCCGGCGGGCCGCCTGCGCCTGCTCACCTTCGAGCCGTACGTCGCCAACCTGGGCTACTCCCCGGCCGAGCGCAGGGCGGAGGTGTGGGCCATCTACTGTGGCGGGGACGCCGAGCAGGCCGCGGAGCTGATGCGCCGCCACCGGGCGAGCTACGTGGTCGACTCGGTGCGCCCCGCCGACTGCTCGACGCCGACCCTGTTCGAGAACAGCCCGCGCTTCCGGCTCGCCTTCGCCAACCAGACGGTGCGTATCTGGGAGCTGATCTCGCCCGGCACGGGCCGGCCCGGTGAGCTGCGGCCGCCGGGTGCCGGTCGCCTCCTATCATTCGCGGGGTGAGCTCCAGCGCGTCACCGAGCGGCGCGGTCGTCGCCTTCGACCACGTCACCAAGCGCTACCCCGGGAACGTCGTCGCCGTGGACGACCTGAGCCTCACGATCCCCGCAGGCGAGATCTGCGTTCTGGTCGGCCCGTCGGGCAGCGGCAAGACGACGACCATGCGGATGATCAACCGCCTGGTGGAGCCGACCAGCGGGACAATCTGCATCGACGGGCAGGACGTGCGGTCGCTGCCGGCAGTCGAGCTCCGCCGACGGACCGGCTACGTGATCCAGCAGGTCGGCCTCTTCCCGCACCTCAACGTGGCCGGCAACGTGAGCGTGGTGCCGGAGCTGCTCCGCTGGCCGAGGGCGCGCATCCGGGAGCGGGTCGATGAGCTGCTGGAGATGGTCGGGCTGGACCCGGCCGCATACCGCGACCGTTACCCTGCCCAGCTGTCGGGCGGCGAGCGCCAGCGGGTCGGAGTGGCGCGGGCCATGGCGGCCGACCCCGCCGTGCTGCTGATGGACGAGCCCTTCGGAGCCGTCGACCCGATCCTGCGCGAGCGGCTGCAGAACGAGTTCCTGCGCATCCAGGAGCGGCTCCGCAAGACGATCGTCTTCGTCACCCATGACGTGGACGAGGCGATCAAGATGGCCGATCGCATCGCGATCCTCGAGCGCGGAGGCCGGCTGGCCCAGTACGACACACCTGCCGCCATCCTCTCCAGCCCCGCCTCGGAGTTCGTGGAGCGCTTCGTGGGCGCGGACCGCGGCCTGAAGCGGCTGTCGCTGGCCCGGGTCCGCGACCTGGAGCTGCTCCAGCCGATCGTCGCGAGGGTCGGTGAGTCGCGTTCCGCGGTCCGCGGACGGCTTGCCGGCTCGCCGACCCCCTACGCGCTGCTGCTCGACGAACGGAGGCGGCCGATCGGCTGGCTCGATCTCGACGACCTCCGCGGTGACGGAACCGTTCAGTCAGAGGACGCGACCCCCGGCGCCCCGCTGCTGGCGCCCGAGTCGACGCTGCGTGACGCGCTGTCGGTGCTGCTGGGATCGGGCGTCCAGCTGGGTGCCGTGGTGGACGAGCAGGAGGCGGTGATCGGCCTGGTCAGCGTGGATGCCATCAGCTCCCTGCTCACCCAGCCCGAGGCAGCGACTGCGCCCGACGGTGAGCGGCCATGAGCGACGGGCAGCCGTTCATCCGCTTCGACTGGATCGTCGACAACCTCGACCAGATCTGGCAGCGCCTGACCGAGCACGTGGTGATGACCGTGGTGGCGGTCGCCATCGGCTTCGTCATCTCCTTCGCGCTGGCGCTCGTCATCCGCCGCTTCCCGCCGCTCTACGGCCCGGTGCTGGGCGTGACGGGGATCCTCTACGCGATCCCCAGCCTGGCGCTGTTCGCCATGCTCGTCCCGTTCACCGGCCTGTCGCTGCTGACCGCCGAGATCGCCCTGGTCAGCTACACGCTGCTCATCCTGGTGCGGAACATCGTCGAGGCCCTGAACGGGGTGCCATTGGAGGTGGTCGACGCGGCGCGCGGGATGGGGTACACCCGGCTGCAGCGCCTGTGGCGGGTGGAGCTGCCGATCGCCCTGCCGGTCATCGTGGCGGGGCTGCGGATCGCGACCGTGACCACCATCGGGCTGGTGACCGTCACGGCGTTGATCGGCCTCGGTGGGCTGGGCTACCTGATCGTCAACACCGGCAT
>CAYXZN010000105.1:0-7356 GCA_964469325.1 uncultured Steroidobacteraceae bacterium | reverse complement strand
CGGCCCACTGCGGAGACCAGCTCCAGCCCGGCCCGGACCGCCCGCTCGGCGTCGTCCTCGTGAGCAGTGGGAGTCCCCCAGACCGCCATGACCGCGTCGCCGATGAACTTCTCGACCGTTCCGCCGTACCGGTCGATCACCTCTCGACAGGTGTCGAAGTAGCGCGACAGGAACTCGCGCACTTCCTCCGCGTCGCGCTCTTCCGCCAGCGGGGTGAAGCCGACCAGGTCGGCGAACAGGATGGAGACCAGCCGCCGCTCGGCCACCGGAGACGCACCGCTGCCGGGACCCGTGGGAGCCGCCTGCACAGCGCCGGCCGCGCCGGCCGCGCCGGACGCCGCCTCGGCGACGCGCGTGCCGCACTCGCCGCAGAACTTCACCCCCGGCGCGTTGGCCGCCCCGCAGGCCGGGCAGGCGACCGCGAGGCGAGTGCCGCACTCGCCGCAGAACTTGCGGCCCGGCTCGTTGGCGGTACCGCAGCTGGAGCAGATCACGCGGAGCATGCTCGGCACGACATGGGCGAGGGCACCTTACCGCGCCGACGCTCCCCGTGTGAAGGGAGAGCGCCCGGGGCGACGGCTGCGATGGCCGCACGAAACGGCGCGTGTTTCGACCATCGGCTGAAGAGCCTCGAGCGGCCGTCGCCAAACATCCCAGGTTTGAGGCGGCGGCCGAACCCTCTGGATCGGCCCGCTGGCCGACAAGTCACGCGCGGGGCGTTTGACCCGGCGGCGGAAACGTCGGCCGACCTCGCTCGATCGAGGGCTCAAACCCCGAGTGTTTGGCGCGGACGAGGGAAGCGGCGGCGGCCGCTACACGCCGGCCAGCAGGTCCGTCTCGGCGTAGCCGGGCGGGAGGTCTCGGCCGCGCCATCGGCGGAGGAGATAGTGCTCCACTCCCATGCTGCGCCGATACAGGTCCTCGGGCAGGTCCAGGATCCAGCCCATGTCCTGGCGCTGCGTGCGGTGGCAGTCCAGGGAGAGGCGCTTGCGGTCCAGCCATCGGGCCACGTCCAGCCGGGTGGTGAGCTCGTCCTCGGGGGTGCCGAACGCGTCGCGCTCCTGGCCGTCGCCGGGCGGCTCGGCCTGCTCCCCGTCGTCCTCGAGCCACGGCAGCGACAGGCCGCGCGACCGCATCTCCTCCAGGAGCGACATCCAGCCCTCGCGGGGGAACGCGACCTCGTACAGCTTGGCGACCGCGTGCGGCGGTCCGGACTCCAGGTAGCGGGACGGGTCGGCCGCCGCCTCCCAGGCAGCCACCGCGATCCGGTGGGCGTTGATGTGGTCGGGGTGCCCGTACAGGCCGTTGCTGTCGTAGCTGATCACGGCCGCTGGACGCGCCTCGCGCAGGATCGCCACCAGCTTGCCGGTCGCCTCCTCGAGATCGGCGTGCCAGAAGCTGGCCGGGTCGTCGTTGGAGGGGGTGCCCATCATCCCGCTGTCGCGGTAGCCGAGCAGGTGGAGCCGCACCGCCCCGCGGCCGAGCGCCTCGATGGAGCAGGCCAGCTCGGCCAGGCGGATGTCCTTCAGGCGGGGCCGATCCGCCTCCACGTCCAGGTCCGGGTCGTGGATCTCCCCCTCCTCGCCGTTGGTGCAGGTCACCAGGTCGACGCGCCGGCCCTCCGCCACGTAGCGAGCGATGGTGCCGCCGGTCGAGACCGACTCGTCGTCGGGGTGCGCGTGGACGAACAGGACGCCGCCGGAGTCATCCGGCACGCCGCGTCTCCCGCATCGGCCTCTCCCGCATCGGTGTCTCGGGCATCGGCGAACCCGCGGCAGAGTCGGCGCCCGCCAGCACGGACTCGAAGGCGGCGCGGGCGTCGCGGTAGCCGCGCTCGACCATGGGCCCGACGCGTGAGAACTGGAGCGCGCTCATCATGCGGCCCAGGTCCGGCACGATCAGCAGGTCCGCCGGCTCGCGCACCACCGGGTCGGCCCAGCGGGTGAGCAGCAGGCCCAGGTAGCGCCGCGCGGTGAGCCGCTCGCGCGGCGACGCGCCGTTCCCCAGCCGCCGCCCCAGGACCCGCAGGTAGCGCGAAGCGACCCGGCCGCTCAGCAGCCCCGGCTTGGAGACGTCGACCAGCACGCCCACCACCGGCGCGCCGCTCATCTCGCGCGCCAGGCTGACCGGCACCGCCTCCCACGGGCCGGCGTCGCACCACACCGCGCCGTCCTCCGAGGCGGTGGGCGGGAAGAAGAACGGCACCGCGATACTGCGCGCCAGCGCGTCGACCAGGCGTCCCGATCGGATGACGGTCGGGCAGCCGGAGACGAGGTCGTAGGCGGTGATCCCCAGCGGTGTCGGCAGCTCCTCGATGCGCGGGTCGTCGAGGTCGCGCGCCACCTGCTCGAGCAGCGGCCGCGGGTCGAACAGCGCGAAACGGCCGCCGCGGCCGACGGTGCGGTAGACGTTGGTTCGGCGCGCCCTGGCCACCATCTCCTCTGCGCCGATGCCGGCCGCGATGCCGGCGCCGATGATCGCTCCCATGCTGGTCCCCACCACCGCGCCCGGGCGCAGGCCCAGCTCCTCGATCGCGCGCCAGACGCCGATGTGGGCCCAACCCCGTGCGCCGCCTCCCCCCAGCGCCAGCGTGAACCCGGGCTCGACCGGGCTCCGGGCGCCGATGGCGTGGCCGCTTCCGGTCAGCTGCGCTGCTCTCCGGCGTGATCCGGGCACTGGCACATCTCCCGCAGCCTGGCGTAGGTGAACAGCCCCGTGTCGTGCCCGTCGGCCCAGATGGGCGCCAGCGCGTATCGGCCGATCCACTTCACCCGCTCCACCGTCGTCTGCTCGGGCGTGAAGACCGTCTCGAGGCTGACCACCCCGGGCAGGCTGCCCTCACCCGCGCACAGCGCGCAGGGGCAGGCGCGGCGCAGGTCGTGCCACTTCCACTCGCCGAGGTGCCCATCGTCCCACCTGATCCGCAGGACGCGGGCCGACTCGTCGAGCTCCAGGGCGATCGGGTTGACGATCTCGGGGAGGGTCATGCGCTGGTGCTCATCGGCTCCAGAATTGTCGCGTACCCAGCCATTCGGCGCCATACGAGGCCCCGTTGGTGGTCAGCCCGCGCGGAGACGCGGCGCCGTCGACCTCCCAGACGAACAGGTCCTGCCGCACGCCGCCGCTCGCCCCGCTGCGCCCCAGCGTGAAGGCCACCGTGTCGCCATCGGGCGACCAGCGCAGGTGGCTGACCAGCCCGACCACCGTCACCTGGGCACCGCTGCTGCCGTCCCGATCGATCAGGGTCATGGTGGTGGAGGTCACGTTCTCGGTCAGCCCAATCCGTCGCGAGCCATCGGTCGACCAGAGCGTCGGGGTGCCGCCGACCGCCTCGAAGCTGCCGTCGGAGGGGTCGATCTGCCACGTACCGGCGGCCAGCTCCCAGAGCACC
The DNA here is from genome assembly GCA_964469325.1 of uncultured Steroidobacteraceae bacterium. GTDB lineage: Bacteria > Chloroflexota > Limnocylindria > QHBO01 > QHBO01 > CAYXZN01. The sequence continues at coordinate 3,965 of CAYXZN010000105.1, read as the reverse complement.
AGCGACTCGTCGTCGAGCAGGAAGAGGCGGTGGTGGCCGCCCTCGTCGCCGAACTGCGCCTCCTTCAGCGGCGTCTCCGGGAAAGTGGCGGGGTGCGGGAAGCTGATGCTGGCCACCTCCTCCGCGGCGCCGCTCTCGAAGTCGATCGACAGGATGACGGCGGTGTCGGTGCTGCCCGAGGTGGTCACGCGCGCGGCGTAGATGGTCCCCGCGTCGGGGCCGAAGGTGGCGGCGTCGATCCCGTCGGCCAGCGCTCGCGGCTCGCTGCCGGGCTCCACCGCCAGCAGCCGATCCCCGCCGGTGACCACCGCTCCGACCGACCCGTCGGGTGCCCACACGACGCGGTCGATTCCCTGCGAGCCGGAGGCCACCGTCTCCGCGTTGCCCGCCACCGAGAAGTCGCGGCGGTACGCGCTGCTCGCGCCGAGCGGGCTGCTGCGGGCCAGGTAGACCAGCTCCAGCTCCCCGAACGAGGGGGCCGGCGTGGCGCTGGCGTCCGGCGAGGCGGACGCGGTGGGGGACGCGCTGGGCGGAACGGGGGTGGCGGTGGCCAGCGGGGTGGACGTCGCGAGCGGCACGAGCGAGGGGGAGGGGGAGGGCGACGTGGTGGCGGCCACGCCGCCACCCTCCATGGTGAAGATGAGCACCACCAGCACGATCACGATGCCGGTGAGGAGCAGGATGATGCCGATCAGCCACGGAACCGCCTGCTCGGCGGTGGTCGGCTGGCGGCGCTCACCCCAGGAGGGGTCCCAACGGGTGTCGACCGGCCCATCCTCAGCCGGGAGACGGTCGGTCGGGGGGCGGTCGAGCGGGGGGTGGTCGGTTGGGAAGCCCTCAGGCGGGCCGGCAGGTGGCTCGTCGGGTAGTCCGGCCCGGCGGCCGAGGTCGCTCTCCGGCCAGCCGCCGCCCTCCCAGCCGCTGCCCTCCTGCGACTCGCCGCGGCCCGGTGGGCGCGGCCCGCTCACCGGCGGACCGTCCTCGCGAGGCGCGTCACGGCCGCATCATAACGAAGGGTGACGGCCGCAATGCCAACCAGCACGAGCGCGGTGCCGAGCAGGAGCGTCCAGTCCAACGGCTCCATCAGGAACACCACCCCCAGGGCCACCGCCACGATGGGGAAGATGTAGGTGACCATGGTCGACACCGTCGCGCCCAGCTGCGCGATCAGGAAGAAGTAGAGCAGGTAGGCGACGAACGCGCCGAGCAGTCCCAGCCAGACGATGGCCAGGATGGTGTCCCCCTGCGACGGCACCCGGATCCCGCCCTCCAGCAGCAGTGCCGCGGCGGCGGCGTAGATGGCGGCGAACAGCAGCGTCCCGGCGGCGACCGCGTAGCGGTGGGTGTGGTGGATGCGGCGCTTCGCGTACGAGGCGCCGACCGCGTAGCTCGCCGCCGCGGCCACAACCGCCAGCGCCCCGACCAGCGCGCCCCCCTGGCTGGTGAAGTTGATCTCGCGGGCGGTGAGCACGAACGCGCCGGCGAAGCCGACCAGCACCCCGCCCACCCGCAGCGCGGTGACCGGCTCGGCGCGCAGCAGCAGGCCGGCGATGATCACCGAGAAGATCGGCGTCAGCGAGTTCAGCACCCCGGCCGTGCCCGAGTCGACGCCCATCGACTCGCCCCAGCTGATCAGGAAGATCGGCAGGCCGGCGTTGACGAAGCCGAGCACCGCCAGGTGCCCGAGCTCACCCCGGGCGGTCGGCAGCCGCTGGCCGATGAAGGGCAGGAATGCGAGCATGGCCGCCGCGCCCAGCGCCATCCGCAGCGCCACCAGTGTTCCGGCCGGGACCTCGTCCACCGCGATCTTGATCCACATGAACGAGGAGCCCCAGATCAGGCCGAGTAAGATGAAGGCCCCCGGCGTCAGCCATCCGGGCAGCCCACGCCCCGACGCGGCGCCATCGGCGTCGGACACGGGATGAGAAGGGGAGGTCGAGCCAGCCATGGGAACCGAGGAAGGCTACCAGACCCCTCAGCGGGTGGCGGCCTGCCAGATCGAGCCACAGCTGGGCGAGGTCGACCGCAACCTGGAGCGGGTCGAGCGGATGGTGGCGGAGGCAGCCGCGGCCCGCGCCGTGCTGGCGGTCCTGCCCGAGGCGGCGGTGACCGGCTACGCGTTCGCCTCTCGCGACGAGGCGCTGCCGGTGGCGCGCCGGGCGACCGCGGTCGCCGCCGACCGGATCGCGGAGCTGGCTCGGCGGCACGGCGTCTCGATCATCTGCGGCTCTCTGGAGGCGGAGGGGGACCAGATCTACAACGTGGCCCTGATCGCCGATCCGGCCGGCCCCCACTTCCAGTACCGCAAGACGCATCTGCCCTACCTGGGGGTGGACCGCTTCGCCACTCCGGGGTACGACCCACCCTTCGTGGTGCGGCTTGGCGAGATCCGGGTCGGGGTGCTGATCTGCTACGACCTGCGCTTCCCCGAGGCGGCGCGGATCTGCGCCCTCGACGGCGCCGACCTGGTGGCGCTGCCCACCAACTGGCCGGTGGGGGTCGAGTTCCACCCCGACCTGTTCGCCCCCGCCCGGGCCAACGAGAACCACGTCTACGTGCTGGCCGCCGACCGCGTCGGCGAGGAGCGCGGCACCCGCTTCATGGGACGCTCGCTGCTGGTCGACTACGACGGCAAGGTGGTCGCCCAGGCCGGACCGGTCGAGGAGGAGCTGCTGGTGGCCGAGATCGACGCCGAGGCGGCGCGGTCCACCCACGTCCGGCGCCGTCCCGGTGAGCACGAGTGGGACACGATCCTGGACCGCCGCCCCGGCCTGTACGGGCGTCTCCTGGAGCCGGGCGTGGATCGGCTGCGCCCGCCCACCGCCGTCCACTACTCGGGCGACGTGGAGTAGGCCGCCGAAGAGGTGCCTAAACGTCCCCGGTTTCGAAGGTGGATCGAGCCCGCTCCATCAACGCTTCCGCCGTCGTCTCAAACGCGCTGCGCGTCGAGCGTCGTCAGGACGAGGTGGGATTGCGCGTTCCACCGCTGTTCGAAACCTCCGACGTTTGACCGACCTCGACGGGCCACGCTCGGGCGGCCAGATCAAACGCTGAGCGTTTCCGCCCGAACCGGAGATGTCCTCGGACGGCGAACCGGGCGCTTCCTGGTCAGCTGCCGGCGGCCAGCTCGCGCCCGTCCCGGAGCACCTTGACGTACAGGTCGTGCGCGCGGTCGACGCGCATCCCGACCCGCTCGTAGAGGCGGGTGGCGCCGGTCAGGTTCTCCGAGTCCACGCCCAGGCCCACGCTGCGGCGGCCCTCCCGCCAGAACTCGCCGAACGCGTGCAGCAGCAGTGCCGTGGCGACCCCCCGTTTCCGCCAGGCGCGCCGCACCCCGACGGTGTTGATCCAGCCCATCTGCATGAAGGGTGACAGCCGCTCGCCGCCGACCACCGCCCCGTCGTGGACGGCCAGCCACCACGCCTCGTCCGGGCGCCCGATGTGCCGCCGGCCCCACACGTCGAACGGGACCGGGACGCTCCCCCAGTGGTCGGAGAAGGCCTCCTGCATCGTCTCCCAGGCCTCGCGATCGTCCTGCCCCTCGGCCAGGCGCCGGACCGACACCCCCTCCGGCCAGGCCGGCTTCGGGGGCTCGGCCTCCATGTCGATCCGCATCCGCCAGTAGCGCCGCACCGGCTCGAACCCGCGCCGGCGGGCGAAGGCCCCCGAGTCGTGGTCTCCGGCGAACACGAAGGCCCGCAGGCCGACCCGGTAGCCTGCCGGCGCCTCGGCGATCAGCTCCCGGGCCCGCGCCTCGGCGACATCCAGCAGCCGGCTCCCGATCCCCCGGCGCCGCGCAGACGGGTGAACGGTGAGCCACAGCTCGAGAGCGGTCGGGCGTCCGTGCTGCAGGGCGGCGTAGGCGACCGGGCGATCCGCCTGGAAGGCCAGCCACGTGTCGCTCGGCAGATCGACCTGCTCCCAGCTCTCGAGCAGGTCGCGCATGTCGATGTCCGGCTCGCCGT
>CAYXZN010000104.1:0-7400 GCA_964469325.1 uncultured Steroidobacteraceae bacterium | reverse complement strand
ACGCCGCGCCGTAAGGGGACTGCGGAAGGAGAGGCCCGCCGGTCCGGCCGGCGGGCCTCTTCGCGTGTCGCGCCTCCTGAAACCGGTGGCGGATGGAACCTCGCGAGGTACGCGAGGGACGGAATGCGCAATTGGGGAGCAGCCGCGCTGCCGGTCATGCTGCTGGCGGCATGCGCTGCAGCCCCGGCATCGAGCGGAGAACCGACGCCGCGAGTTACGGAGACGTCGAGTCCGGCTCCCGTACCTCCCGCGACCACCGGCGCGGCGACGGCTGACCCGCTGCCGGACACGGACGGGATCGAGGTACGGCCGACGAGCGAGGGCGTGCTGGTCGGGTCGACGCACCTGGTCTTTCTCGGCACCGAGGAGCGTGACGGCGCGACCGTCGCGCGGTTCGTCAACCACGGTCCGCTCGTCGAGGACGTCTACGCGATCCTGTTGCCGGACCGGGAACGGCTGCAGATCACGCCCGAGGACGGCATCCTGGTGAGCGACCCGTTCGATCTGCCGGGGACCGATCCGGCGGTCGTCCTCGTGTGGGGCGACGAGCTGGTCGCCTGGGAGATCGGCGGCTAGGTCAGCCGTCGGCGCAGCTGGTCGAGGGCGGCGAAGGCAGCACGCCGAAGGCGCTGCGGCCCACTGCCGTGGATGCGCACCCGCTCGGCTGAGAAGTCCAGGCCAGCCGACCCCTCTAGGGACACTTCGACTTGGCTGCGTCCGTGCTCATCGGCGTCGTGCAGCACCAGGCGCAGGGTGGCCTCGGCCTCAGGCGGCGCAGGCGGCGTGAGCGACGGAGACGGCGCCAGCTCGGCGGCGGCGGGCTGGGAGCGACCGGCGGCATCGGGGAGCAGAAGGCCACCCGCGAAGCGCGCACAGCCCTCGGCCGGAAGAACGCCAGAAAGGATGGCCCCCAGGGCTCCCTCCGTCCCGAGCTCGACGGTGGCGATGGTGCGAACGCCGGCGCGGTGCAGCGCGGCCAGCGCGGCGACGGGCAGGGTCTCATGGTCGACGCCGTAGGCGCCATCGCCCAACGCGGCCAGGGCGGACTCGACCAGCGGTGCCAGCGACGCGGCGTCGCCCCGCGTCTGGAAGCGCAGGTGCACTCCGTCGTCGCGGGCGTAGATCCCGGTCTCCACGCCCGGGGGCGGCGACTCGAGCAGCTCACCCAGCCGATCGGCCACCGCCGACTCGCCGACGCCGAAGGTTCGCACCGTCCGGACGTGCAGCGGCCGCAGCTCGAAGCGGGAGGGCAGGCGCGGCGCCAGCGCATCGGTCCACATGCGCCGCATCTCCGACGGCACACCCGGCATAAGCACCACCACGCAGTCGTCGCGGTCCACCCACCAGCCCGGCGCCGAGCCGATCGGGTTCTCCAGCACCTGCGCCGATGGGATGACCCGGGCCTGGCGCAGGTTGGCGGCCGGCATCGGGCCGTAGGCGCGGAATCGCCGGCGCAACCGCTCCACCAGCTCGGGGTCCTCGGTCAGCGCCTCGCCCAGGGCATCGGCTAGGGATTCGCGGGTGAGGTCGTCGTGGGTGGGGCCGAGGCCGCCGGTGACCAGCACCAGCGCCGAGCGGGCGCGGGCGGAACGGAAGGCATCGGCCAGGACGGCCCGGTCGTCGGGCAGCTGGCGCGCACCCACCACCGCGAAGCCGACCCTGGTCAGCTCGCCGGCCAGGAACGCCTCGTTGGTGTCGACCGTGGAGCCGGCCAGCAGCTCGCTCCCCACCGACAGGATCTCGGCACGGGGAGCGGGGTCGGTCACCCGAACCGTTCCCGCAGCGGCTCCGCCACCTCGCGGGCCAGGGCGCGCAGGCCGTCCGGACCCTCCTCGGCGGCCATGATCAGCACCATGTGGCTGACACCCGCCTCGCCGTAGCGGATCGACTCGGCCAGCTGGGCGGCACGGCCCTGGCGGGCGAAGACCTGCGCGCTGATCTCGATCTCCGCCGGGTCGCGGCCGACCGCCTCGCAGTGGCGCAGCAGCGCATCGTGCTTCTCGCCGAACGTCTCGTAGCCGTAGGTCGCGTTCCAGCCGTCCGCCAGCTCGGCCACGATCCGCAGTCCGCGCTGCTTGCCCTGCGTACCGAGCCAGAGCGGCGGACCGCCCGGGGTCAGCGGCGGCGGGTCGCAGACGGCGTCGCGCAGCTGGTAGGGAGCCGTGTCCAGGGTGAGGCCGCGGGGCGACTCCCACAGCCCCTTGATGACCCGCACCGCCGAGCGCAGCGCGCTGATCCGCTCGCCGATGGGCGGCAGCGGCAGCCCGTACATGGCGTGCTCGCCCTCGTGCCAACCGGCGCCCAGCCCCAGCACGAACCGGCCGCCCGACAGGTGGTCCATGGTCGCGCCGATCTTGGCGGTCAGTGCGGGGTGACGGAAGGTGTTCGACAGCACCAGATGCCCGATCTGGAGCCGATGCGTCCGCGCCGCCAGCCCGGCCAGCAGGGTTACCCCTTCGTGCGCCGGTCCCCTCGGGTCGCCGAGGCCCAGGAAGTGGTCGAACAGCCAGGCCGAGTCGAATACTTCCAGCTCGTCCCCCAGCTCCCAGGTGGCCAGGAGGGTCTCCCAGTCGACGTTGGATTGAGAGGTCTTGAAGCCGATGCGCATCCTGCGAGTCTAGTGGTGCTGGCCCCATCGGCGCCTCGCGGATACACTGAAAAACGTAGCGCCTCCCGACGGGGGGATCAGGCCGGCGCCCCGCCGGTGGCACCCGGTCTGCGGGCCGGGACGCCGGAACCAGCTGATCCAGGAGGTCTCCCCGTGCGCGACCCTGCCCTGACCGCGGAGCGCCATCTCGCCGATGACCTCCGCGAGTGGCTCATCAGCGAGCTCCGCTACCCCGTCCTCGCCCTGCTCGACGACGATGGCGCCCCGTCGCAGTCGGTGATGTGGTTCGACGTCGACCCTGACAGCCCCGACACGATCCTGATGAACACCTTGCAGTGGCGGGCCAAGGCGCGCTGGATGCGGCGCGAGCCGCGGGCCAGCCTGCTGTTCGAGGACGGCTACCGCTGGGTCTCCTTCCGCGGACGGGCGGAGCTGGACGACGACCGCGAGCGGGCGCTGGCGGATATCAAGCACCTCGCACGCCGCTATGGCAGTGACCCGCAGCGCTTCAACGGGCAGGAGCGCGTCACCATCCGGCTGCGGGTCGAGAAGGTGATCCGCCATGACTGACCACAGCGCCGATACCCTCAAGCTCGGCATCCTGGCCTGGCCCCAGTACACCGACTGGCCGTCGCTGGAGCGGGTCGGCCAGCGGGTCGACGAGCTGGGCTTCGACTCCCTGTGGACGTGGGACCACCTTTACCCCATCGCCGGCGATCCCCGCGGGCCGATCTTCGAGGGCTGGATGACGCTCGCCGCCTGGGCGCCGCAGACCAGGCGCGCGACGCTGGGCCTGATGGTCGGGGCCAACACGTTCCGCAACCCGGCCCTGGTGGCCAAGATGGCAACCACCCTCGACCACATCAGCGGCGGGCGGGCCGTGCTGGGCATCGGCGGCGCCTGGTTCGAGGCCGAGCACCGCGCCTACGGCATCGAGTTCGGCTCATCGCCCGGCGAGCGGCTGCGCTGGCTGGACGAGGCGGCCATGATCATGCGCGGCATGCTGCGCGAGGAGCACCCGTCCGGGCGTGAGTTCTACGCCGCGAGCGAGGTGCGCAACGAGCCCGCTCCGATCCAGGAGCGGCTGCCGCTGCTGATCGGCGGAGGCGGGGAGCGCCGGACGCTGGCCACCGTGGCGCGCTACGCGGACGCCTGGAACGTGGGCGGCTCGCTGGAGCACGTGCGCCACAAGGACCAGGTGCTGCGCAGGTGGTGCGCCGAGGTGGGGCGCGACCCCGACGAGATCGAGCGGACCCTGATGGGCGGCGGCTGGGTCCTGCGCGACACGCTCGAGGAGGCGCGTGCCGTGGCCGCGGCTCACGCTCGCCACCATTCCGGCTGGCGTGGCCCGGGCGCCGCCACCCCCGAGCTGCTCGCCCGCCGCTTCGACGGCTTCTGGGAGCTGGGCTTCCGCCACGTCTACTTCGACCACGCCGCGCCCTGGGACGACGAAACGCTCGAGCGGCTGGTGCGGGACGTGAAGCCGCTCATCCTCGAGCGCGCGGGCGTGACCGCCCGGGTCGGGGCGGCCTGATGGCCACGGTGAAGCTGGGCCTGCTTGCCTGGAACCAGTACACCGACTGGCAGTCACTGTGCGACGCGGGGGTACGCGCGGACCGGGCCGGCTACGACACCCTCTGGACCTGGGACCACCTCTACCCGATCGTGGGGTCGCACGAGGGGCCGATCCTGGAGGGCTGGATGACGCTCGCCGCCTGGGGAGCGCTGACCGAGCGGGTGCGAATCGGCCTGATGGTCGGCGCCAACCCGTTCCGCAATCCTGCCCTCGTGGCGAAGATGGCGACCACCCTCGACCACGTCACCAAGGGGCGCGCGATCCTGGGGATCGGCGGCGCCTGGAACGAGCGGGAGCACCGGGCGTTCGGGTTCGAGTTCGGCTCGTCGCCGGGGGAGCGGCTGCGCTGGCTCGAGGAGGCGGCGCGGATCATGCGCGGCATGCTCGGCGGCGAACAGCCGAGCGGCGAACGCTTCTACCGGGTGAGCGAGGTGCGCAACGACCCACCGCCGGTGCAGGACCGGCTGCCGCTGCTGGTGGGCGGTGGCGGCGAGCGGAAGACGCTGCGGATCGTGGCGCGCTACGCGGACGCGAACAACATCGGCGGCGGGATCGCCAACGTGAGGCGCAAGGAGCAGGTGCTGCTGCGCCACTGCGAGGAGGTGGGCCGCGACCCCTCGGAGATCGAGCGCACCACGAACGTGGGCGTGGTGATCATCCGCGACACGATCGAGGGGGCGCGCGACGTGCTGCGGCGCACCTTCGAGCACAACGGCCGCGGGCGCACCTGGGGCGACCAGCCGATCGGGACGCCGGCGATGGTCGCCGAGCACCTGCGCCCGTTCCTGGAGATCGGGTACCGGCACCTCGTGGTCGGCTGCCCGGCGCCGTACGACGCGGAGTCGGTCGAGCGGCTGATCAGCGACGTGAAGCCGCTCCTCGAGCAGGCCTGACGCCGCGGCCGTCCCGGCCCGTTCGCCCCAATCACACCGGGTTTGAGGCGTCGGTCGAGCCGCGTGCGCCGACCGCTCCTCCGACGGTTGAAACGCGGAGAGCGTGAGTCAGCGGAGGAATCGAGAGTTTCGCCCCGCCGATCGCCGTTCGAATCACCGGGTGTTTGACACACCGTCGGCCGCCCGGCCCGTCCGATGATCGAATCAGCCGATGTTTAACCGGCCGTCGGCGAGCCGGGAGCGCTACGCTTCGCGTGTGAGTGAGCAGGCGCGCAGAGCGGTCGCAGGAGACGCCGCCATCGACGTCTTGGAGCGGCCCGCCACGGCGGACGAGCGGCCCACCACGGCGGGCGAGCCGCCCGCCACGCGGGTGGTGCTGCTGGCCGGCGGCAGCGGAGGAGCCAAGCTGGCGGCCGGCCTCCAGGCGGTGCTCGCCGCGGGCAGCCTGACGGTGATCGGCAACGTGGCCGACGACTTCGAGCTGTTCGGCCTGCACATCAGCCCGGACCTCGACTCGATCATGTACGCGCTGGCCGGCATGACCAACCCGCGCACCGGCTGGGGCGTGGCCGACGACACGTTCCAGGCCCTCGAGATGCTCGGCCGCTACGGCGAGCCGACGTGGTTCCGCATCGGCGACCGGGACCTGGCGACCCACATCCGCCGTACTCACCTGCTTCGGGAGGGCGCCACCCTGACCGATGCCACCGCCGCGCTGGCGTCCGTCCTGGGCGTTGCCACCCAGCTGCTCCCCGCGTGTGACCAGCTCGTTCGCACCGTGGTGGTCACCGACGGCGGAGCGCTCACCTTCCAGCAGTACTTCGTCGAGCGCGACCAGCGCGACGAGGTGCGGGAGATCGAGCTCCAGGGGGTCGCCCACGCCGAGCCGACCGCGGCGGTGCTCGACGCGCTGGCCGCCGCGGAGCTGGTGGTCATCGGCCCGTCCAACCCCATCGTCTCGATCGGTCCGATCCTGGAGATCCCGGGCCTGCGCGATGCCCTGCTGGCGGCCCCCGCGCCCCGGGTCGCGGTCAGCCCCATCGTGGCCGGCCGCGCGCTCAAGGGTCCGGCCGACCGGATGCTCGCCTCGCTGGGCCACCGGGTGGACTCGGTGGGAGTCGCGGCCATCTACGAGGGCCTGGTGGACCGCTTCATCGTGGACGAGGCCGATGCCTCCCTCGCCGAGGAGGTGGCCGCGCTGGGCATGGCGGTCGAGGTGCTGCCCACCGTGATGCGCACCGATGCCGACCGAGCCGCCCTGGCGCGTGCCCTACTGCGCGCCGTCGACGCCACCCCACCCGATGAGCCAGCCGATGGCGGAAGCTGAGCCGATGCAGCTGCCGATCGTCGTCCCGCACCGTGGCCTGGCCGCGGCGAAGACGCGCCTGGCGGGGGTGCTCTCCCCTGACGAGCGGGTCGCGTTGGCCGGGCGGCTGCTGCGCCGCGTCCTCGAGGCGATCCGCCTTGCGGGGCTGGGCCCGGCGGTGGTGATCACCCCGGACGCAGCCCTGTCCGAGCTGGTGGAGGCGGCCGGTGGGCGGGTGATGGTGCAGCGCGGGATGGGGCTCAACGAGGGGCTCGAGGAGGCGCGATCCGCCCTCGTCGCGGAGGGGGCGACGCGCATGGCCGTGCTGCACGGCGATCTGCCGGACCTGACGCCGGACGACATTCGCGCCCTGGTCGAGGCACTGCCGGAGGGGGTGGCGATCGCTCCCGACGCGGCCGGACGCGGGACCAACGGCCTGGTGCTCCAGCCGATCGGCGCCATCCCGTTCCGGTTCGGACGCGACAGCCACGCCGCCCACCGCCGGGCGGTCGAGGAGCGGGGCCTGGCGCTGGCTACCGTCGAGCGGCCGGGCCTCGCCTTCGACCTCGACACACCCGAGGACCTGGAGGCCTGGCTGGCCCGGACGGCGACGACGCCGGTCGACGCGGCGTGAGCGAGCAACCCGTGAGCGAGCAGGGCGCGAGCAGCCAGTCGACGCGCATCGAGCTGCTGGCGCTGGGCGGCATCGGCGAGGTGGAGGAAGGGGCCGACCTGGCCGAGCTGGTCGCGCGGGCGTTGGCGGGCGAAGGCATCGGCCTTCGTGATGACGACGTGCTGGTGGTTACCCAGAAGGTGGTCTCCAAGGCGGAGGGCCGCGTGGTCGAGCTGAGCGAGGTGGAGCCGTCGCCGCTGGCGCTGACCATCGCGCGCCGCTGGGGGAAGGACGCGCGGCAGGTGGAGCTGGTGCTGCGCGAGTCGGCGGAGATCGTGCGCATCGGACCCGGCGGGCTGATCATCAGCCGCACTCGCCACGGCTTCGTGTGCGCCAACGCCGGG
>CAYXZN010000103.1:0-7453 GCA_964469325.1 uncultured Steroidobacteraceae bacterium | reverse complement strand
TCCTGACCGGCGACGCGGAGGACCCGGTGGAGCGCGAGCTCCTGGCGCGCAACGCCGTGGGCCCGACGGTGCTGCTGAAGGTCGGCCACCACGGGTCCCACTCCAGCAGCGGTGAGGAGTTCCTGTCGGTCGTGGCTCCCCTGATCGCCGCCATCTCGTCGGGGACCGGCAACAGCTACGGCCATCCCAGCCCGAGCACCCTGGCGGCCCTGGCCGAGGTGCCGGGCATCCGGGTCTTCCGCACCGATCTGCACGGCGACATCGAGGTGATCAGCGACGGGCGCAGCACCTGGGTAACGACCGGGCGCGACGCGACGCCGGCCGGCGGGTAGCATCGGTCCATGGCCATTCCGGACATCGCCACCGCCCGACGCCTCCTGGACGAGGCCGACCTGCCCGACGGCATCGTCGTCCATTCCGAGGGCGTGGCGCGCGTGGCCGCCGAGGCGGCACGGATGGTGCGCGAGGCCGGCGTGGCGGTCGACGCACAGCTGATCGAGGCGGCGGCGCTGCTGCACGACATCGACAAGCCGACCGTCCGCCAGCGGGGCGGGGTGCACGGCGAGACCGGCGCGCGGATGCTCGAGGAGATGGGCTTCGCCGAGCTGGCTGCCCCGGTCGCCTCGCACCCGCTCCCCTGCCTGCTCGACGAGGAGCGCTTCCCCCGCGGCTGGCCGTCGGTGCTGGTGGCGGTGGCGGACCGGCGCGTGGCGCAGGGCTTCGTCAGCATCGACGAGCGGCTCTCGGAGATGGCGGAGCGGCATCCCGAGCACCGCGCCGCCATCGGTGCCGCCCGGGACGCCGCTCACGCGCTGGAGCGGGAGCTGGTGGACGTGACCGGCCTCGCCCCCGAGGCGGTGGAGGACCGGCTGCGCGCGGCCTGGGAGGCCGGGGCGCGTGCGAGCGGGCGGCGCCGATGAGCGCCCCGGCGCTGCTGCTGGCCCACGGCGACGACGGCTTCCAGCTGGACCTGGAGCTCGCCGCCTTCGCCACCGATGCGGGGGTGGTGGAACGGACCGAGATCACGCCGGAACGGAGCCCGGACCCCGCGGCGGTCGACCAGGCTCGTCTCACGGCGGCCTCGATGGGGCTGTTCGGGGCCCACCTGGCCGTGCTCCGCCAGCCGCTCCGCGCCGCGGGCCGCTCCGGGCCGGCAACGGATCGGCTGCTGGCGCTGGTCGAGGAGCTGCCCGACGGGGCGGCGCTGGCGCTGGCCGAGGTCCGCTCCTCGCGCGACGTGGGACGACCGGCTCCACTCCTTGCCCGCCTGGCGAAGGCCGTGGAGGCGCGCGGCGGACGGGTGGTGGAGCGGAACACGCCGCGGCGCCGAGAGCTGAGCGGCTGGATCGCCCGCCACGCCGCGGCCATGGCGGTGGCGATCGACCGAGACGCGGTGGCGCTGCTCGCCGAGCGGCTGGGCGGCGAGACGTGGGAGAGCGACGTCGAGCGCGGCGAGCAGACGCGGACAGCCGACTCGGAGCTGCGGAAGCTGGCCGTCCACGCCGGCGACGGTCCGATCCGGCGCAGCGACGTGGACGCGCTCACTCCCGACACACGCCCGGCGAGCGTCTACGCCATCACCAACGCCATCGACCGCCGCGAGCCGGCGGCGGCCGCCAGCGCCCTGTCACGCGCGCTGGAGGAGGGGCAGCCGCCGCTCCTCATCCTCGCCTCGCTGGCGGGACGGGTCAGCGACCTGATCGCGGCCCGCGAGCTGGCCGCCAACCGCACCCCCTCGGCCGAGATCGTCCGTCGCGTCGGACGCGGCAGCGCGCGGTCGGCGGAACGGCTGGTGGAGGCGGGACACCGCTACCGCCCCGACGAGCTGGAGGCGATGCTGCTCGACCTGCATGCCGCGGACGTGGCGATCAAGCAGAACCTGATTGAGCCGGAGCCGGCGCTGGTGGCCTGGCTGGGACGCCACCTGCTGGGAGGGGAACGGGCTCGTCCGGCTCGCTGAGCCGGAGGCGGGTTCAGCTCGCCTGTGCGAGCAGGACGCGGTCGCTCTCGATGGCGAAGGTGCAGCGCGCGTTGACGAGCCCCAGGATGCCGATCAGCTGCTGGTCGACGTACAGCTGGCGACACGGGACGCAGAGCGCGCCGGGGACCGCAAAGAAGAGCCGCTCGTCGGCGTCCCCGTCCCGGAAGGCGGTGTCGAAGACGCTGGCGAGCAGCCCCCCGCCGCAGAAGCGGCAGGACTCGGCGGGCTGCATGGCTCGGCTGCGGGCGGTCATGACCCTCAGCATCGGCGCAGCCATCTGCAGCCTCAATAGGAGGTCCGGCGCGCCGGATCTGGTACCCCGCTGGTACCTGCCGCCGACCGCCGCAGAAAGCCGCGGAGCGTGGTACGGGGGTGGTACGCGCGGATGGTCAGACGATGCGGACGACGGGCGTGGCCTTGGCCCACAGACGCTCCAGCCCGTAGTACTGCCGCTCCTCCGGGGCGAAGACGTGGAGGATCACCGACCCGTAGTCGACCAGGATCCAGCGCCCCGACTCCCAGCCCTCGGTGCCCAGGGGCCGCAGCCCGTCGCCGCGCAGCTCCTCGGAGATGGCGCTCGCGATCGCCTGCACCTGCCGCTCGCTGCGGCCGGTGCAGATCACGAAGTAGTCGGCCATGGTGGTGAGGTCGGCCGTCCGCAGCAGGAGGATGTCACTCGCCTTGCGGTCGGAGGCGAGGTCCACGATGCGATGCGCCAGCTCGGCGGGGTCGGGCTCCGCGGGTCGGTCGGCTGCGCGTTCCTCCAGCTCGCTCCTCCTCGAGGTCACTTCCGGTACAGCCTCCGCTCGCGGATCAGCCGCTCCACCGGATCGGGCACAAGGTAGCGAATGGTGTGCCCGTCCGCCACCCTTTGGCGGATCTCGGAGGAGCTGACCGCCAGCGCCGGTCCGTCGAGCAGGTGGATCCGCCGCGCGGCGACGCCGAAGCGCTCGACCAGGGCGGCCGGATCGGGGTCCGGGGCACCGGGTCGCGGGCCGACGATCCACTCCACCAGCTCGAGCAGCCGATCCGGCTCGCGCCAGGTGTCGATCTCGGCCAGCGAGTCCGCGGCCATGATCAGGAACAGCTCCGCGTCCGGGTAGTCGGTGCGCAGCTGGACCACCGAGTCGACGGTGTACGAGGGGCCGGGCCGCTCCATCTCCATCCTGCTGAGCTCGAAGACCGGATCGGACTCGATGGCCAGCCTGGTCATCAGCAAGCGGTCGATGGTCGGGCTCATCTCGTCGCGCGGCTTGTGCGGCGGCTGGGCGGCGGGCATGAAGAGGACCCGGTCCAGCCGATGGGCGTCGGCGGCCAGGGCCGCCAGCCACAGGTGCCCGACGTGGGGCGGGTCGAAGGTGCCTCCCAGGACGCCGATCCGCCTCGGCACTGCCTCCGTGCCGATCTCCTCCGGCAGCGGCTCCGCCTCTGCGCGCAGCCAGAGCGGCACCGCGCCGACGTGCCGCCCTCGCAGGCGGCGGGGCGCGGCGGTGCGGGCAGCCCTCACTCCTCCTCTCCCCACTCCAGCTCCAGCGGCCCGATGCGGACGGTGGTACCGGCGGCGGCTCCTCGCCGGCGCAGCTCCGCGTCGACGCCCAGGCGCTCCAGCCGTCGCCAGAACCGCTCCCGCGACTCGGCGTTCTCGAAATCGGTGCGCGCCGCCGCCTGCTCGATCCGGCGACCGCGCACGCGGAGAGCGCCGTTCTCCTCCACCACGCTCCAGCCTGCCTCCAGCGGGTCGAAGCGGTGGACCCGCAACGGCGCCTCGGCCGGCTGCGCGGCCTCCCGCCGATCCGCCGCGGCGAGCCCCTCCGCCAGCGCGTCGTGCAGCTGCTCCAGCCCGGTGCCGTCGTGAGCCGAGACCGCGATCGGCGCGTGGCCCACCGCCCGGAGCGCCTCGCGCAGCGTCGGCCAGGCATCCGCCACTTCGGGGAGATCGAGCTTGGTCACGACCACCACCATCGGCCGGTCGAGCAGCGCCGGGTCGTGGAGCCGCAGCTCGTCGAGCACGGCCGCGAACTCCCCGACCGGATCGGCCGTGGCGCCGTCGACGACCCCGACCAGGACCCTGGTCCGCTCCACGTGCCGCAGGAACTCGTGACCCAGCCCGTGCCCTGCGTGCGCGCCCTCGATCAGCCCGGGCACGTCGGCGATCACGGCGGCGCGCTCCCCGGGCAGCTCCACCACGCCCAGGTTCGGCGAGACGGTGGTGAACGGGTAGGCCCCGACCTTCGGGTGGGCGGCGGTCAGCGCGGCAAGGAGCGTCGACTTGCCGGCGTTGGGCTGCCCCACCAGGCCGATCTCGGCGATCAGCTTCAGCTCCAGGTCGATCCATCGCTCCTCGCCGGGATCGCCCTTCTCGGCGTGCTGAGGCGTGCGGTGGGTGGCGCTCGCGAAGTGGACGTTGCCGCGTCCGCCGCGTCCGCCGCGTGCGACGATCAGCCGGTCGCCGGGGCGCAGCAGCTCCCCGAGCCACTGGCCGTCGCTGTTGGCCACCGTCCCCGGCGGCACGGAGAGGATGACGTCCGGCCCGTTCCGGCCGTGGCGACGCTGTCCGGCCCCGCGGCCCCCGGGCGCTGCCCGGAAGTGGCGCGCGCGACGGTAGTCGCCGAGCGTGGTCATCCCGCCGGCCGCGACGAGCGCCACGTCCCCCCCGCGGCCGCCGTCTCCGCCGTCTGGCCCCCCGCGCGGCACGTGCGCCTCGCGCCGGAAGGTCGCCGCGCCGTCACCGCCGGCCCCGCCGGAGACGAAGATGCGGGCGCGATCGGCGAACATTCCGGGGTCGATGATAGCCGCGCCGTGTCGCGGGGCGTTCCGAGCCAGCGTGGGCCGGACGAGCTTGCGCGAGGCGATCGCTACAGGTAGCGCAGCGGGTTGACCAGGATGCCGCCCACGATCACCTGGAAGTGGACGTGCGGCCCGGTGCACATGCCGGTGCAGCCGACGCCGGCGATCCCCTGTCCCACGGCCACGTGCTGGCCGGCGCTGACCCACAGCGAGCCGAGGTGGTTGTAGCCGGTCTGCATCCCGTTGCCGTGGTCGATCACGATGACCATGCCGCCGCCGTTCGACCTCCAGCCGGCCCAGGTGACGACGCCCGACGCGGCGGCCACCACCGGGCGGCCGGGCTGGGTCGCAATGTCGAGCGCGAGGTGGCCGGCGTGGTAGTACTGGGTGACGGTTCCGCCGGGGACGGGCCAGGCCAGCCCACCGCTGCCGACCACGGGCGGCGGCGGTGCGGGTCGCGCGGCGACCGGCTGCGGCCGGGGCGCAGGTGTCGGATCGGGCGTCGGCTCCGGGGTGGGGGCCGGCATCCGCAGGTTCAGCAGCGGGTCCGAGGCGTCGGGTTCAGGGACCAGCTCGACGCTCAGGGAGCGGAGCGAGGCCGGCCGGACGGCGCCGGCGGCGCGGGCGGAGCCGACGATCTCAAAGGCGAGCGGCTGCCGGTCCGGGGCGGGGACGCCCGGAACGTCGGGCACCACGGCTCGGGTGGCGAGGATGCCGACTCCCGCGGTGGTCACGACCAAGCCCACGACGAGAACGTGGGCCAGCAGTCGGTTCAGGCGGCTGAACGTCGGTTGACGGCTCGGGTCGGGCAATACGTTCGGCTCCGGTGCGGACCATCTCCCCCACGACTCGGGCGCCTCCTCGCGGGCAACGAAAAGGTCTGAGGGCTGGACGTCCGGGGTCGGCGGGATGGTAGCAGCGGCGTCAGCGGCGGGTCAACCTTCGCGGCGCTCCCCGAGCGGGGCGGCAGCCGCCGTCAGTGGCCCGGCTGGGTCGCCAGCTGGAGGGCCGGCGAGCCCAGCTCCGACAGCGACGAGCCGGCGGCGGCGAGCTCAATCCAGGCCAGGTGACGTCCCGCCGCCAGCGGCGCGGGCAGAGACAGCGACAGCTCCAGCGACTCGCCCGGCCGGAGCGGCGGCACGTCCACCGCCAGCGCCTCGAGGTCGGCCGGAGGGCCGGCCAGGTAAGGCGTGTCAGACGCGGTCCAGGCGAAGCGCAGGCTGGCGTCCGACGGCCAGGCCTGCGTCCCGGTGTTGGTGATCCGGAGCGGCAGGACGTACCCCTCGTCGCCGGGGTTGCCCAGCACGGGTGGCCAGAACGGGGGACCGTCACCGGGGACGGCGGTCGGAACCGCGGCGGCCTCGCCGCCCGGGACCAGGGCGTCGTAGCGGACGGCGAGCGGCCGATTCCCGATCCAGCTGGCGATCGCCGCCGCCAGCCCGTCGGCAACGGCGGACTGGCCCTGCTCGGTGGCGAGGAGCCGCGACTCGGCCTCCAGCGACATCGAGGCGACCTCGGAGAGGACCGCCGGCATCAGGGCGCCGCGGCGGGGGTTGCGCGGATCGGACAGGTCCGGGTCGCCCGGCTTCAGCAGGTAGTAGCAGGGCTGCGTGCCGTCGGTTCCGCGGTCCTGGCGCTCGTAGCCGGCGACGGGCTCCAGCGCGGCCACGACGGCCGACTGGACGGCGGACGCCGCTCCGGCGCTCCCGTCGCTCCACGGCTGCGCCCCGCAGAAGTAGGTCTGGGTGGCGGCGATGGCGAACACCACCCCGTCCTGGGTGAGCGAGTTGATGTGGATGCTGACCAGCAGGTCGGCGCGCGCGAGGTTGGCGACGTCGATCCGCGCCGAAAGCTCGTCGCGGGTCCGCGTCGCCTCCGGCACGTCCCTCCCGAACCCCGCGTGGCCGTCCTGGTTCACGTCGCGCCAATCGGCGCCCTGCGTGCAGCCCAGCTCGGGATACAGGTCGCCGGCCAGCGCGTCGTCGGACTCACGGATCATGACCACGCTGACCCCCTCCCGCTCGAGCCGATCCCGCAGCTCCGTGGCGATGGCCAGGGTCAGCGTCTTCTCGGCGTTCTGGACGCGGTTGTCGAACGCGTTCGGCACGCCCCAGTCGAGGCACCCGCCGTGGCCGGGCTCGATGGCCACCACGATCGCGCCGGGGTTCGGAGGGTAGACCGCGCTGTCGGAGCCGGGTGCGGCGATGACGCCCGGGGTCGGCGCCACCGTCGGCGAGGTCGTCGCCGATGGCGCAGCGGAGGCGGACGGGCTGGGCCGCGGCGTGCTGGCCGCGGTGCAGCCGAGGATCGCCAGCAGGCCGACCAGTGGCAGGAGCGCCAGCCCGCTAGACGGTCGGAGGCGAGGCATGGAGGTGCTCGGACCGGACGCGCGCAGCTAGCGGCCTTCCGACGCCTCCACGCTCTTGCTCAGCGAGACGAGGAACTCGGCGTTGTTCTTGGTCTTGGCCAGACGCTGCATGAGCAGCTCGATCCCCTCGTTGGGGCCCACCGCGGACAGCATGCGGCGCATGGTCCAGACCATCCTCAGCGTGTTCTCGTCGAGCAGCAGCTCCTCGCGCCGGGTGCCCGAGCGGAGGACGTCGATGGCGGGGAAGATCCGCTTGTCGCTGAGCTTGCGGTCGAGGGCCAGCTCCATGTTGCCGGTGCCCTTGAACTCCTCGTAGA
>CAYXZN010000102.1:0-7511 GCA_964469325.1 uncultured Steroidobacteraceae bacterium | reverse complement strand
ACCAGGCCGGCCGTGCCGCCCTCGATGACGAGCGGTTCGACGACGTCGTGGAGACGCTGGACGTAGTCGAGCGCCTCCTCCTCGCCCCACACCAGCGACAGCTGGTCGAAGGGCCGGCCGCGCGGGTCGACGATGACCTGCCCGCGCCACTGCTCGTCGATCAGCTCCTCCCAGGTGTCGGGGAGGTCGTCAGCGGTGTGGGTATCGGTGTTGTAGCCGAGGCCCATCGCGATGCGGTGGATCCGCACCATGTTCGTGTCGTGGATCCAGTCCTCGGGGATGTCGAAGGCGCTCCAGTCGATGTCCCCGACCACCAGCCCCTGGTTGATGATCTCCTGGAACACATCGGCCTGTCCGGCGACGATGTCGGCGCTGAAGTCGCGGTCGGTGGTGTGCTCGGTCAGCACCCGCTGCGCCGCGTCGTCCGGGGTCATCTCCTGGCCCTGGACCTCGATGTCGGGATGGGCCTCCATGAAGGCCTCGTAGACCTGCTGGATGCCGTCGGAGTGGTTGTGCCAGTGGACGAGGCTTCCCTCCTGGGCGCCGGCCTCGCAGATCTCCTCGTAGGTCTGGGCCGTCCCCCCACCCCCGTCTCCGCCGTCGGTCGGGTCTCCGTCGCCGCCGGGGCCCGTGGTGCAGGCCGCGAGGACGAGGCCGAGGATGGCTGGAAGTGCCGCGACCCGTCGCGGGAGCGAGGCGCGGTGACGATGTCTCATGGACTTCCTCCTTCGGTGGCTGTGAATCGGGGGGACGGGCAGTGCAGCTCGGTGACGTCGGCACCTCCTTCTCAGGTCAGCCGGGCCGTCTCGCGGCTCAGCCTGCGGACGATGATCGAGAGGGAGAGCGTGATGGCCACCATGATCGAGCCGACCACGGCGGTGCTGGCGGTGTCGGCGGAGAGGTCCCAGTGGTACCAGACCAGCGTCGACATCACCACGCTCTCGGGGGTGTAGAGGATGAGGGCGAGCGTCAGGTTCTTGATCGCCAGCAGGAAGACGAGGAGGAACCCGTTCAGGAAGGCCGGCATGACCAACGGCAGCACGATGCGCCGGATCACCGCGCCCCACGGCGCGCCGCTCACCGCCCCCGCCTCCTCGAGCTCGTTCTTGATCTGGGCGATGCCGGAGCTCATCAGCCGGGTGGCGATGCTGATGTACTGGGTGGCCAGCGCGATGACGATGATCCAGATCGTCCCGTACACCGGGAACGGAAGGTAGCGATCCCCGATCAGGTAGATGAGCAGGATGCTGAGGCCGATCAGCACGCCCGGCATGGCGTGCGGGGTGAAGGCGAGCACGTCGAGCGCGAACCGGAAACGGGAGCGGGTTCGGACCAGCACCCATGAGACGAGCAGGCCGATCACCATCGCCCCCAGCCCGGTCGAGAGACCGAGCACCAGGGTGTTGACGAGCGCACGTTGGAGCCGGCTGCCGGTCAGCACCTCCCCCCACATGTCGAGCGTGATGCGGGAGATCGACTCGGGGCTCGGGACCGCGTAGAACGGCTGCAGGCTGGTCCAGATCATGACCAGAGCCGGCAGGACGAAGGCGACGACGATGAAGGCCAGGGAGAGCCCCAGCGCCGGGATCTTCCACGCGCCCAGCCGCATCCGGCGCGGCTGGTAGCTGTGACCGGTGATCGTCGCGTAGCGGTCCCCTCGCCCTAGGACGCGGTTGTAGAGGAGCAGCGGGCCAATCGCCAGCACCAGCAGCAGCACCGCGTACGAGCTGGCCAGGCCGTAGTTCGGCAGGCCGCTCGACGGCTGCGTCTCGACGAAGACGGTCGTGCTCAGCACGGGTATCCCGCCGCGCAGCCCGAGCACCAGCGGGATGTCGAACGACTCGATGACGGTGACGAACTGGTACACGAGCGCCGCGAGCAGCGCCGGGGTGAGCAGCGGCAGGGTGACCCGGCGCATCACGGTGCGGTACGGCGCCCCGGACGTCGCCCCGGCGTCCTCCATGGCGGTGTCCATGGCGCGGAAGGCGGCCGCCACCAGCAGGTAGGTGACCGGCACCAGGGTGATCCCCTGGACGAAGATCATGCCCAGCAGGGTGTAGGCGTTGAGCGGGCCGGAGGTGACTCCTTCGAGGCCGAGCACCGCCCGCAGGGAGATGTTGACCAGGCCGTTGGTCGGGTTCAGCAGCAGGGCGTAGGCGATCCCGGCGATCACGTTCGGCAGCCCGATGGTTGCGATGATCACCACGAACAGCGTGCCGCGCAGTGGCAGGTCGGTCCGCTCGATCAACCAGGCGAAGGTGATGCTCAGCGCGAAGCTGAGGGCCAGCGACCCGGCGGCGAAGAGGAAGGTGTTCCACAGGACGCTGTACGTGCCGGGAGTGGTGAGGACCCGGATGTAGTTGCCGAGCGTCCACTCCACGCCGGGGCTGATGGGCAGCGCTCCCTCGGTCGCGCGGAAGCTGCTGGCGACCAGCATCGTCACCGGTCCCAGGACCAGCCACACCAGGACGACGACGATGACGAGGATGGCGATCGTCCGCGCCTGGACGTTGCGGACCGATGAGAAGACCCGCTCGACAGGACCCAGCTGCGGCTCGCGCGGAGCTCGGGCCTGGGCGGCGCTGGTCATGCCTCGATCCGCGCCAGGGCGGTCAGGCGCCGGCTCCCGATGCGGACGCGCGGCTCGCCCATCAGCGGGAAGATGCGGCAGTCGTGGGGTTGCAGCTCGACCAGCACCCGGTCGCCCCGGCGAAGCTTCAGCCGCGAGTTGGCCCGCGCCTGGATCAGCGCCCCCTCGACCTCGATGTAGTACTCGACCGAGGTGCCGGTGAACAGCCCGATGGCGATGCGCGCGTCGACGACGTTCGTTCGATCCTTCGGCACGCCCCCGACCGCATCCCCGTGGTGGAGGATGACGTTCTCGGGGCGGATCGCGACGACCACCCGCGAGCCGGGCTCGACCGGGACCTCGGGCCGCTCGACGTCGAGCTCGCCGAAGTCGGTCGTCACCCGGACCGTGCCGCCGTCACCGCCGGTCGAGGCGAGGGTGCCCATGAACAGGTTCGTCGACCCGATGAAGCTGGCCACGAACTCGTCGGTCGGGTGGTGGTAGATCTCCTCGGGAGTGCCCTCCTGGATGATCTTGCCGCTGTCCATCACCGCGATCCGGTCGGACATCGAGAGGGCCTCGATCTGGTCGTGGGTCACGAACAGGGTGGTCAGTCCCAGGCGGCGCTGGATCGCGCTCAGCTCGCCCCGCATCCGCTCGCGGAGGCGGGCGTCGAGGTTCGAGAGCGGCTCGTCGAGCAGGAGGACCTTTGGCTCGCGGACGATGGCGCGCGCCAGCGAGAGGCGCTGCTGCTGGCCGCCCGACAGCTGGGTCGCCATCCGCTTCTCGTAGCCGCCCAGCCCGACCAGCTCGAGCGCGGTGGTCACGCGCTCCCGCACCTCGTCGCCCGAACGCCGACCGGATCCAACCTTCAGCGGAAAGGCGACGTTCTCATACACGGACATGTGCGGCCAGACCGCGTAGCTCTGGAAGACCATCCCGATGTCGCGGCGGTAGGGTGGGACGTAGGTCCGATCCGAAACCACTACCACGTCGCCGAGCTCGACCGTGCCGCCGTCCGCGCGCTCCAGGCCGGCGATGCAGCGGAGGGTCGTCGTCTTGCCGCAGCCGCTCGGCCCGAGAAGGGTGTAGAACTCCCCCTCGTTGACGGTGAAGGTAACCTCGTCGACCGCCCGTACGCCGTCGGTGGCGTAGATCTTCACCAGGTCGGTCACACGAATCACGTCAGCCCGGCCCCTCCTCGGAGCGCCTCCGTCGCGCTCCCGACGCTCGCGCGCGCCGGTTTCACCGCGTGCCGGTCAGGAGGATCAGCTCCGCCTGGGCACGCGTTGTATGGTAGCGTATACAGCAAGCGTTACAGGCGCCTGCCGCCCCCTCGCCGCGGCTCGCCAGCGAGCCGCCGGCCCCTCGTTTGCCGATCCCTGACAGGAGGAGCGGTCGCCGATGGCGAGCCAGACCGGCACCACGAATCGGACGGTGAGCCTCGCCCACGAGGTTCGCGGCGCCGGCCCGGTGCTGGTCCTCGTCGCCGGCACCGGCTACCCTGGGGCGACGTGGTCGCCGGAGCTGATCGAGCCGCTCGCCGAGCGGCACACGGTCGTCACCTTCGACCATCGCGGAACCGGTCGCACACCGGGCACGCCGGACCGTTACTCGACCCGTCTCTTCGCCGCCGACGTGGTCGGCCTGCTCGACGAGCTCGGGGTCGGCCAGGTCCACCTGCTCGGGCACTCGATGGGCGGACGAGTCGCCCAGTGGGTCGCACTGGACGCCCCGGAGCGGGTGAAGACGCTGATCCTGGCGGCATCGGGTCCGGGCCAGTTCGACCCCGATCGACCGCAGACCCAGGGGATCCCGGTCCAGGCCGCCCTGCGGCTGATCGAGCAGGGATACGAGCGCTACATCGCGAGCCTCATCCGGAGCACGTTCTTCAGCGACGACTTCGCCGCCGGCAGCCCGGAGCGGGTGGAGTGGCTGATCCGCGCCTTCTGGGAGCACCGGCCGTCGCTGGAGGACTACCTCAAGCACGTCGCCGCGCGCCAGGAGCACCGGACCACCGACCGGCTGGCGGAGATCGAGCACCCGACCCTGGTGCTGATCGGTGAGCTCGACACCCACGCCGGCGGGACCGGCTCACACTGGGACCAGTCCCGCTACCTCGCCGAGCACCTGCCGCGGGCCGAGATGCGGGTCATCCATGGCGCGAAGCACGGGTTCCTGTGGTCGCATCCGGCCGAGGCGGCGACGCTGATCGGCGAGTGGATCGGCCGCCACGAGCCCGCACGGCGATGAGCATCACGGCCGACGTCGTGGTGGTCGGTGCCGGGATCGTCGGAGCCTCGGTGGCGCGGCGGACGGCGGAGGTGGGCGCTCGCGTCGTCGTCGTCGAGCAGGCGCGACCCGCAGGCGGAACCTCGCTCGCCACCTTCGCCTGGGTCAACGCGGTGGGGAAACGACCCAGGGACTACTTCGACCTCAACGTGGCCGGGATGGAGGAGCACCGGCGCCTGGCCGAGGAGCTGGGCGACGCGGCGTGGCGGCATGGAGGTGGGAACCTGGAGTGGGCGAGCTCGGCAGAGGAGCTGTCGGCGAAGTCCGATGCCCACCGCGCCTGGGACTACCCGGTCGAGATGCTCGACCTCGCCCGGGCGGCAGAGCTCGAACCGGACGTGGCGGTCCCCGGCGTGGCGGCCGCGGCGTGGTACCGCGGCGACTCGTGGGTCGACCCGCCGCTCCTCGTCCGCCACCTGCTGGACGCCCCAGGGGTCGAGCTCCTGGCCCCGGTCGCTGCGATCCGGCTCGAGCTCCAGCACGGCCGCTTCGCCGGCGTCGCCCTCGAGGACGGCACCCGGATCGCCGCCGGGACGGTCGCGGTCTGTACCGGTCCCGATGCCGGGGCGCTCACCCGCGACCTTGGCTTCGACCTGGCGTTGCGGGACTCCCCGGGGCTGCTCGCCACCAGCGAGCCGGCGCCCGTCCGGGTTGGCCGGGTCATCCACGTGCCGGGTCTGGCGATCCGTCCCGATGGAGCGGGCCGGCTGCTGCTCGCCTCCGACGAGCTGGACCGGGAGATCGAGCCGGCCGGTGGCTCCCTGCCGGTCGCGGCCGCGGCAGAGGAGCTGATGCGTCGCGCCGTCCGCGTGATTCCCCGACTGGCCGGCGTCGCGATCGAGTCGTGGCGGATAGGGCGGCGGGCGCTGACCGCCGACGGCAAGCCGGCGGTGGGGCCGGTTCCGGGATGCGACGGCGCGTACCTCGCCGTCATGCACAGCGGCATCACGCTGGGGCCGCTCATCGGACGCCTCGCGGCCGGGGAGCTCTGGACCAGCTCCGCTGACCGGCGGCTGGATCCATATCGGCCCGACCGGTTCGCAGCCGCCGTCCGCCGGGAGCCGGATCGATCCGTGCGGGCAGGCTGACCAGACAGAGGAGGTGAGACCGGATGCCCTACATCATCATCAAGGCCCTGCGGGGCCGGGACGTCGACCAGAAGCGCCGCCTCGCGAAGCGGATCACCGACGCCACCGTGGAGATCTACGGCGTGAAGCCCGAGTCGGTCAGCGTCCGCTTCGAGGAGGTGGAGCCAGACAGCCTCGCCGTGGGCGGAGTCCTGAAGCTGGACGGCGCCGCCGGCGGGTGACGTGCGGACGCGCGATGCCGCGGCTACTCGTAGACGGTGAAGGACGGCTCGTACCGGCAACGGCATCCGCCGGGCCGGTTGCAGCCCGAGATCGGGAGTTCGGGCAGGCGGCTGGGAAGGTAGACCCGGTCGGCGATCTCGAGGCAGGCCTGGCAGGCGGCCGAGTCGGCTGCCACGAGGGCCACTC
This sequence comes from uncultured Steroidobacteraceae bacterium, assembly GCA_964469325.1. Lineage (GTDB taxonomy): Bacteria > Chloroflexota > Limnocylindria > QHBO01 > QHBO01 > CAYXZN01. The sequence goes on along the minus strand of CAYXZN010000102.1, from coordinate 1,154 downwards.
CGTCGATTACCCCGTCGCGGTACAGCTCCTGGAGCTGAGCGATCGAGTACTCCGATCCCATGGGCTGTCCTCCGCCCCGATCATCCCGTGTCCGCCGGCCCGTCCGCGAGCCGCACCCGGCTTGCCCCCCGGCCCGCTTCGGCACGCTATTGTATACACACCGTCCGAGCTGATTGGAGGGGCGCCGTGAGCGAGCATCGGCTGCGGTTCGTGCTGAACGGGCAGGACGTGGTCGCAGCCGTGCCAGCCGACCGCCTGCTGCTCACGCTGCTCCGGGAGGACCTGGGCCTCACCGGCACGAAGGAAGGGTGCAGCGTCGGCGTCTGCGGCGCCTGCAGCGTCCTGGTCGACGGGGAGCTTGTATCGGCCTGCCTGATGCCGGCGGTCTTCGTGGACGGAGCGACGGTGACGACGGTGGAGGGGCTCGCCGCGGAGGACCGGATCACGCCCCTGCAGGACGCGTTCATCCGGCACGGCGGCTTCCAGTGCGGCATCTGCACCCCCGGACAGCTGATCGCCGCGAGCGCGCTGCTCGAGGAGGCTCCGCGGCCGACCGAGCCGCAGGTGCGCCGCTGGATGATGGGCAACCTCTGCCGCTGCACGGGCTACTACGGCATCGTGGAGTCGATTCTGGCCGTGGCGGAGGAGCACTCGACGCCGGAGCCGAGGCGGGCCGGATGACGTCGTACGACTACCTGCAGCCGGCGAGCGTGGACGAGGCGGTGGAGCTCCTGGCGCGGTACGGCGACGAGGCGCACGTCGTCGCCGGCGGGACCTCGGTCGTGCTCATGCTGCGCCAGGAGCTGCTTCAGCCGGCGGTCCTGGTCGGGCTGCGCGGGATCCCGGAGCTGCGCGGCATCCGCGCCGAGGATGACGGGTCGCTGGTCGTCGGCGCGACCAGCACGATCCGCTCGCTGGAGCGAGCGCCGGCGGTGACCGGATACGCGCCTGCCCTGGCCGAGGCCCTGGGCGAGGTCGCAACGGTCCGGATCCGCAACCAGGCGACGATCGGCGGCAGCCTGGCGCACGCCGACCCCGCCCAGGATCCCCCGCCGATCCTGATCGCGCTCGACGGCGCGGCTCGCGTCGTCGGGCCGGGCGGCGAGCGGGCGATCCCGCTCGACGAGCTCTTCGTCGACCTCTTCGAGACGAGC